>NZ_JBSPFA010000016.1:0-75960 GCF_053848885.1 Amedibacillus sp. YH-ame10 | reverse complement strand
ATTTGGAGTCATAAAAGAGAATAATCAATATGACCGATTTCATAGAAGAAACATTAAAAATGTAGAAATGGAGTTTCAATTGGTGTGTATAGGGTTCAATCTTATGAAATATCATAATAAAAAAAATCGTCAGAAACTACAGTCTTAAAGTTTTCCACAATAGAAGTATTTTTCTTATACCCTTTTTTAAGCTCAATGAGCTGATTTCAACCTATATGACTCATATACAAGAAAAAAAGAGGTCGTAACCTCCTAGGCATCATCTGAATTTCCAAATGTGTCTATTTCGTTACAGCCTCTTTTTCTCTGTTTATACTCTTTTGCTTTTTTGTAGAAAGTAGAATATTTTAATCCTGAAATGGTAATTGCTTCTTTGCTAAGTAATTCTCCTTTTTCCCACAGAAACATGATTTCTTCGAATTCTTTTGGTAATTCTAGTTTTGGTCTACCAAAACGAACTCCTCTTAATTTTGCGGCTCGTATTCCTTCAGCTTGCCGTTGTCGTATGTTTACACGTTCATTCTCTGCGACAAAAGAGAGCAACTGAAGTACAATGTCACCAATCAAAGTACCTATTAAATCCTTTTTCTGATCGGTATCTAGTAAAGGCATGTCAATAATTTTGATATCTACGTTTTTCTCTTTTGTGATGAATTTCCATTCCAGCAGGATTTCATTATAATTTCTTCCTAAACGATCGATACTCTTAATAACAAGAAGATCACCAGGTTTTAATTTCTTATATACGAGTTTATGATACGCAGGACGATTGAAATCTTTTCCGCTTAATTTATCCATATAAATACAATTTTTTGGAATCCCTTGTTCAATAAGTTCAATATATTGTCTGGCCTCATTTTGATCTTGACTTGATACCCGGACATATCCATAAGTTCTTCTCATAATACACCCCTTTCTTGTGCTGCAAACACATGCCTGTATTCTAGCATAACTATCTTTAGAAAATGATACGAATTACAGTATTTCATTACGAGATTATAGAAAGGAAATAAATGGAAAAAATTGACGATATGTAAGAAATAGTTCGTTAGGATTGACATTGGCAATAGAATGTTGTATAAAATAAGCATATAAATACAAAGATAAGGACATGGATGTATGGTTTTGATGTAGAGAGAAGAACGGTTGGTGAAAGTTCTTTGATAAAACGATATGTTTACTCCCTTGGAGTTGCCCCTGAAAAGGTGTGCCGCGTAACTAGCGTTAAAGGTAAGAGGGCATATTCGTTTGAATATGAACAAAGGTGGTACCGCGTATAAGACTGACGTCCTTTGAGTGTCAGTCTTTTTTATATGTCAAGGAGGATACGATGATGATCGACATTAAAGAACATGCAGAGTTAAGTGTATTAAACCATTCTTGTGCTCATATGATGGCACAGGCTGTAAAACGTTTATATCCAAATGCGTTATTTTGGGTTGGGCCTGTAGTAAGTGAAGGGTTTTATTACGATATTGATTTAGGAGATGAAGTAATCAAAGATGATGATTTGCCTAAAATCGAAAAAGAAATGAAGAAGATTGCGAAAGATGGAAAGCGCATCACTCGCAAAGAAATAAGCAAAGAAGAAGCATTAGAAATGTTCAAAGACGATTTGTATAAAATCGATTTGATCAGTGGTTTGGAAGATGGCACAATTACTTGTTACCAACAAGGGGAATTCATTGATTTATGTAGAGGACCTCATGTCGAAACAGTAAAAGAGTTGAAGAACTTTAAACTGTTGAAACATTCTGGAGCATATTGGAAAGGTGACAGTGACAATAAAGTTTTACAACGTATTTATGGAATTTGTTTTCCGACTGCAGAAGAATTGGAAGAACATTTAAATTTATTAGAAGAAGCAAAGAAACGTGATCATAAAAAACTTGGTAGAGAACTTGATATCTTTACGATGAGTGAATATGCTCCAGGAATGCCATTTTTCTTACCAAATGGAATGATTATCCGTAATCAATTGGAGAACTTCTGGTATGAAGAACATACAAAAGAAAACTATCAGTTTATTAAAACTCCAATTATGATGAGTAGAGAATTATGGGAAGTAAGTGGTCACTGGGATAATTATCAAGAAAATATGTATACAACTAAAGTAGATGATCGTGATTTTGCGATTAAACCTATGAACTGTCCAGGTGCATTGTTAGCATATAAGGCTGGTTTACACTCTTACAAGGATTTACCTCTAAGAGTAGGGGAATTAGGCCAAGTACATCGTCACGAGGCTAGTGGGGCTTTAAATGGCTTATTCCGTGTACGTACATTTACACAAGATGATGCTCATATCTTTATGCGTCCTCAACAAATTGAAGAAGAAGTAATGTCTTTGATTCAATTTATTGATCGTGTATATGCAATCTTTGGATTAACATATCGTATTGAGTTATCAACTAGACCAGAAAAGAAATATATTGGAGATTTAGAAATCTGGGAAAAGAGTGAAGCAGCTTTAGCAGCAGCATGTGAACATGCGGGTAAAACATATAAGGTAAATCCTGGAGATGGAGCATTCTATGGCCCTAAACTAGATTTCCATATCAAAGATTCATTAGGAAGAGAATGGCAATGTGGAACAATCCAATTGGATATGAACCTTCCAGAACGATTTGATTTAACATATGTAGAAAGTGATGGTACAAAGGTACGTCCTGTTATGTTACATCGCGTTATCTTTGGTTCTATTGAACGTTTCATCGGTATCTTGATTGAACATTATGCAGGACACTTCCCAACATGGTTGGCTCCTCAACAAGTCATGGTAGTTCCAGTACACCACGAAAAACATGTGGAATATGCAGAAAAAATCAATGCGCTAATTTCAGCGAATGGATATAGAAGCAAATTAGATGCAAGAAATGAAAAATTAGGGTATCGTATACGCGAAGCTCAGCTTGCAAAAATTCCTTATCAGCTTGTAATCGGAGATGGTGAACAAGAACAAGGTACTGTAACCATTCGTCGCGCACAAAGCAAAGAATCACAGACAGTGACTGTAGAGGAATTTCTTGCGTTGTTGTCTGAGGAAGTGAAGGAGAAACGTCTATGAAATTACTAAAAGCTTTACTTGTAACAACACTTGCATTTACTATGGTGGCTTGTTCTACTACAGAAACAAAAAAAGAAGAGCCCATCAAAGCCATCGTTCCTATGGGAGCTACTTCTTTATCTTTGTTAGGTTTATATGAAGATAAAAACGTAACCATTGATACCGTTGATGGTAGTGACACCTTATCTGCAGAATTCAATAAGAAAGATGGATATGATATCATCATTGCGCCAATTAATCTTGGTTCAAAATTGATTTCTACTGGAAAAAGTGAATATGTTTTAGATAGCGTAGTAACATGGGGAAATCTGTATGTAATAGGAACCGATGAAAGTGCACTTACTACAGAAGGCGTATTTGCTGCATTTGGAGAAGCTGCTGTACCACAGAAAGTATTGATGAATAGTTTGGATTTAACAACAATTACACCATCCATCACATACTTTAATTCTGTGAATGATGTACAAGCACAGTTGTTATCAGGAAAAGCGAATGTTGGTTTGTTGGCAGAACCTGCTGCAACCGCAACCATTGCGAAAGCAAAAGAAAAAGGTATGGAATTAAAAGTACTAAAAGATTTACAAAAAGAATATAAAGCAAAAAACAATACAACAAAAGAAGGATATCCACAGGCAGCTTTATTTGTAAAAAAAGGCAGTGAAGAAAAAGTAGTAACATACTTAGAAACTGCGAAAAAGTTTGCGAATGAAACAGCGATTGGAGATGATACTTCTGTTACAAAGGCTGTAGAAAAAGCAACTGTTGAAAAACTAGGGGTACCAAGTGCACAGATTGCACAAAAAACTTGGGCACGTCAAAACATCAAGTTTGTAAAAGCCAACACTGTAAAAGAAGATATCACAGCCTTCCTAGCACAATTCAAAATCACATTAGATGATGCGTATTATGGAGAGTAATAAACTATGAAATATGCGATTACATTTGAAAACAACCAAGTTTTTCAACACTTCGGAAAGACACCATCATTTATGATGGTAGATGTCATTAATGGAGTAGCACAAGAAAACATAATTCCTACGGATGGAAAAGGACACGGTGCTCTTGTTGGGTTCTTAAAAGAGTATCAAGTGGATGTCTTAGTATGTGGAGGTATTGGACAAGGCGCAAGAGATGCCCTGACAGCTTCCAATATCGCTTTGATATCTGGAGCGAAAGGAAACATAAAAGACATTATTTCAAGCATCCTTGATGGTAGTTTGAAAGATGATCCAAGTGGTATGTGTAATCACCATCATGAAGGTGAACATAACTGCGGGAGTCATGATTGTACAAAATAACTGGTCATATTTGATCAGTTTTTTATGTAATGTAGTATTTAAAATCTTCGTTTATAAGAATTCAGGAAAGATTAACTAGGCATAAATGACTTGGAATGTTAAAATAATGTGGTATGTTTAAAATGTGAGGTAAGTAAAATGATAAAATTAGCAGTTAGTGATTTAGATGGAACATTGTTTAATGCAACTCATGAACTAGATGAACATGACTCAAAAATCATCATGGAGTTTCAAAAAAGAGGATTTCAGTTCATGATTGCGACAGGGAGAAATTGGACAAATGCAAAGGATCTGGTAGAACAATTTGGAATTACTTGCGAATATATATGTTTAAATGGAGCCGTCATTTTAAATGAAGAAAGAGAAATGGTTCAAGAAATTCCAATTCCACAAGATATTTTGTCACAAGTGATGACAATGTTGATAGAAAAAAATGTGTGTTTTCATATGTATGGGAAAAAGGGTATTATCACGACGGATGCAAAACGTGGAGAAAAAGTAGCCCTTGCACATCTAATGCGTAATAATTTTACAGAAGAAGAAGCAAGAAATATTATGGAAAAAGGGAACTTTGCGAAGTTTGATGTTATCGTAGATGATGTAGATGCTTATTTACAAAGTAAACCTATTGTTTATAAGATTGAACTATTTTCAACAACCGCACAAATTCAAAAAGAAGTGCGTGAAGCACTATCTTGCATAGCGGATATAGATGTTACAAATTCAGTCGCAGATAATGTGGAGATTACATATCATAAAGCGCAAAAAGGACTTGCGTTAAAAAACTATTGCGAAATGCATGGTATCGCCATGGATGAAGTGGTTGTCTTTGGGGATAGCTTAAATGATTTGAATATGATTGAAACATTCCATTATGGATTTGCAGTAGAGAATGCAATTGATTGTATCAAGGAAAAAGCAAATTATATAACGGCTTCTAATGTGGAACATGGAGTAACACGTATATTAGAAGGACTTATGGAACACAATGGAGATAAAGAATACTTAAATAACTTTAAAAATACCACAAAATAGTATAAAATGAACATAACGAATTGTGAGGGATTACTATGAAGAAAATTACCATTACAGAATTAGCAAAAACGGCAAGTGTATCTACGACAAGTGTAAAACGCTTTTTGAACAATGAAAAAGTACGAGCAGATATTGAAAGAAAAATCAAAGAAGCTCTTGAAAAATTAGAATGTGCCATTGAAGATATTGAAGTGGAAACAAAAGAAGTGGTGGAAGATGTAAAAGAAATCATCGAAGAAAAAACAAAAGATAAAACATCAGCGAAAGAAGATTTTTCAAAGAAACTAAAAGGCGCCGTAAAGAAGACAGGAGAAATGATGGAAGGAACAAAAGCCAAACTAGCAAGTTCTGGTGAATCCATCAAAAAGAATGTTTCAAAAGCGGATATCCCTGGAAAGTTGAAAGGTTCTATTGAGAAATCTAGTGCTACATTATCAAAAGTAAAAGATAAAATTTCAACAGGAACTCATGCGAAAACTTCTAAAAAAGCAACAGAACTGCCTTTGAAAACTGAAAAAGTAGTAGAAAAGAAGAAATTGCCAAGAGCACCAAAAGTAAAAGAGCCAATCATTCGTGAAAAGAAAGATTATGTTTTTGGTATCCTTACCAAGGATGTAACAAATCCTAGATCAAGAAAAATGATCAAAGCGATTCAAGAAGTAAGTCATGAAAGTCATTGTTTATTTTCTGTCTATGTAGGAGAAGGAAATGCTCCTTTAGAAGAAAGATATGTAGAAGCTATGATCAAACAACAAGTGCATGCGGTCATCATTGAAAGTTGTGCAAATCCTTCTAGTTTGGCAAAACAATTGAAAGAAGCCAATATCGTGTGTGTATTCTTGAATCAAAGAAAATCGGATATTACATCACTTGCGGTAAATGAAGTAGAAGCTGGAGAAGTGCTAGGTGAATACTTGATGAAGATGCGTCATCTTGTAGTACGTTACCTTGGAGCGGATGAAACTTTATCCTCTGAACATTACGAAGGAATCAAAAAAGTATATCATGAAAAGAAACAACCATTGGATTTCGCAACGAGAATGTGCGATGGAAGTTACTTGGATATATATGAGAAATTAAAAGAAGTGTTTGAAGAAAAAATTGATGTTCTTTTATTAGAACGTGATGAAATGGCAATTCCATTGAATAAGTATCTAAAAGAATATCATATCGCAGTCCCTCAAAATACTTCCGTTATGAGCTTTGGAGGACATGCGATTACACGTGTGATGTCTCCAACTTTAACAAGTCTTGCGTTTGATTATAACGCATATGCAGAATATGTATGTGCAACTATATTTGCCATCATTGAAGGTAAGACAAAACCAAAGATGCCAGAAATTTATCGCATTCAAGAAGGCGACTCTGTTCGTTAAATAGCACATAAAAACGTCATTCTATTCATGGAGTAGGATGACGTTTTGTATACTAAAAAAGGAAGAACGTTTGAGGCATTCTTCCATGCTATTATTTATTCCATTGAATCCATGCTTGATAACTATGTTGTAATGCTTCGTATTTATCTTTTGCGATACTTTGATAAATATCCTCATGACGATGTTCCCACATCATCATTGCCCACATGCACCATAATAAATTATGGACATTTTCCCATATGAACAATTTTCTTCGTATTTCAGGAGTGATTTCATCAAAGTAGACCCGATAGAATCGCTCTCTTAATGTTTCATCAACAATCTGATTCTCTGTAATAAAAGACATTACATCGAATAAAGGATCGTTATCTGCGGCATATTCATAATCAATGAGATACGTTTTTTCTTTATCAAATAGAATGTTTCCTTCTACCCAATCATTATGACATAAGCATATATGTTCACTGTTTTCTTGGATGTGTTGAAATATGTCTTCATATGAAGTTAGCTGATAGAGTGGGGAAGTCACAAAACTACGATAGTGTTCATAACGTTTCTTTGGATCAAACGCTATGTTGATTTTTTTGTTGATGGAATGAAACTTCTTCATAAGCAATGCCGTACGCTCTATTTTATCTTCGCCTTGATTTTGTGCATAATCCAGTGCATTTTCTATATATCGAGTAACTTTATAGCCACTTTCTTCATCATAATAGATTGTTTCCACATCGATATCTTCGTCTTTGATTGCTTCTAGTGCCAACGTTTCGTGATGACGATGGACAATGTTTTCGCTATCATTACGAGGCGTACGAAGTACGAAACGCTCTCCATTAATATCTAAAGAAAAGTTCTGATTTGTCAGACCTTTTTTCATATCTTCGATTTTTATATCTGGATTATAAAAAAGATTATCCATAAACGTATGTATATTCATGTAATCACCGTTTCTATCATAGCATATTTCCAATAAATTTGGTAAAATATTAAAGAATAAGAAGGTGAACTTGTGAGAAAAACATTATTAACAACGTGTAATGCAAAATATATACATAAAAACTTAGCTTTGCGTTGGATTTATACCTGTTGTCCAGATACATCCAATGTAACTTTAAAAGAGTATACCATTAAAGATCAGGTTTCTAGAATTGTAGATGAAATACTTAATGGGCAATATCAAGTAGTTTGTTTTAGCTGTTATATTTGGAATATTGATTTGACTTTGGAAATCATTGAATCTTTAAAAAAGAGTGATTCAAAGTTACACATTATCATCGGGGGACCAGAAGTAAGTTATGAATCATACGATCTAGTGGATAAAGGGGTCGATGCGATTAGTATTGGAGAAGGAGAACAAAGTGTTTGGGAATATGTTTCCATGTTGGATGAAGATATGCCTTATGAAGTGCGTGGAATGTATACGAAAGCATTTCCTAATAAAGAATATAGAAAAACTGCATTGTCCTATCTAGAACAACAAGATGACCCATATTTCTTAGAGATGGATCATATGGATATGGGAAATCGCTATTTGTATCTAGAAACAAGCAGAGGGTGTCCATATGGATGTACATACTGTTTAAGTTCTGCTGATCGTGATGTACGTATGTTTTCTTTGGAATATGTTATGAAATTATTGAAGAAAATTGAAAAAAGTGATGTGCGACAAGTAAAGCTTTTAGATCGTACTTTTAATGCAGATCCTAAACGAGCGTTACAAATTGCTCGTTATATGAATGAACATTGTGTTCATCAAATCTTCCAATTTGAAATTGTTGCGGAAACGTTGAGTCCAGATTTGTTGGATTTTTTCGTAAATGAGGCAGATAAGAAAAGATTTCGTTTTGAGATTGGTGTACAATCCTTTAATAAGAAGACGTTATCTTCTGTAGGGCGAATTCAAAATAATGAACGACTTCAAGAAGTCATTGCACAATTACGCGATGCGAATTGTACCATGCACGTGGATTTGATTGCAGGTCTTCCTTTTGAGAATTATGATAGTTTTCATGCTTCTTTTGATCAATTGTTTTCTTTACAAGCAAGTGAGTTACAGTTGGGTATTTTGAAATTACTAAAGGGAACTTTACTTCGAACACAAAGAGAAGAACATGCATTTTCATTTTATATGCAAGCCCCTTACGATGTGACGAGTACCTATTGGTTAACAGAGGATGAAATGCGTCGTATACATACTTGTGGAGAGGCAGTAGAAAAGTTTTGGAACAGTGGCGTTTGTCGAAGGATGATCGAAGTGATTTTAAAAGAGGGATGGTACGATAGTGCTTTTTGTTTATTTATGAAGCTTGGAGAAGAGTATGATAAACTTCCTAGACCATATCAACCATATGCTTTATTTCAATGTTTCTATGAAGTTTTAAAGCACGTAGATGAACAAGTTGTAGATGCACTTTTGTTGACTTATTATTATCCACGTTTTAAACAGAAACCACATCGTTTTACAAAGGGAAGTGTATCTCTTGAAAAGAAGAAAGAAATATTAAGATTTATGATTGAACAAGGGGTTGGAGATCAAAATACATTGTTTCGTTATGGAGTTGTGGACATTGCATATTTGGATACTTGCGGATTTCAACTTGTGTTGTATAATAAAGAACAGAGTTTACCAAGACAGTGGTTTATCGATGATAAACTATCCATGATAAAGGAGATATTATAAGATGAAAGAAATTATGTTAGCGACAAGTAACGCACATAAAGTAGAAGAGTTTCAAGCCATGTTACGTCCATTAGGTTATCATGTGAAAAGTCTTCTTGATTTAGAAGAAGAAATTGATATTGAAGAAACGGGAACTACCTTTGAAGAGAATGCACTTATCAAGGCGCAAGCTATCCATGAGTTGTTGGGTATTGAAGTCATTGCGGATGATAGTGGTCTTGCGGTGAATGCAATGAATGGAGAACCTGGTGTATATTCAGCGCGTTTTATGGGTAAGGATACTTCTTATGATGTAAAGAATCAATATATCATTGATACTTGTAAAGATGCAAAAGATAAAGGATGTCAGTTTATATGTGCCATTGCCTATGTGAAAGAAGATGGAACTCATTTTGTTTGCAAGGGAGTTGTAGAAGGACTTGTTTATGACCATATTGAAGGTAGTAGAGGGTTTGGATATGATCCGATCTTCTATTATCCTCCATTTCAAACAACACTGGCCAACGTTAGTGAGGATCAAAAAAATGAAGTATCGCATCGAGGAAGAGCAATCGCACAACTTGTTGCGTATATGAAAGAAGGTAAATAATATGATTCACTTAGTACTATTTGAACCAGAAATTCCTCAGAATACAGGAAATATGATGCGTACATGTATGGCTACCAATACCAAAATGCATTTGATTAAACCGCTAGGATTTTCATTGGATGAACAACATCTTCGCAGAGCGGGTATGGACTATGTAAAAGATTTGGATTATCAAGTATATGAAAATTGGGAAGATTTTACATCAAAGAATCCTAGCGAACACTATTTCTATATGACACGTTATGGGAAAAAAGCTCCTTCACAAATGAATTTTTCCGCATGTGATGGTGATATTTATGTTGTATGTGGAAAAGAGAGTACTGGGGTTCCTAAATCTATCTTAGCAGATGATTTGGATCATTGTATGCGTTTGCCTATGGTAGCAAATGCTCGTAGTTTAAACTTAAGCAATTGTGCTGCCATCATCATTTATGAAGTATTACGTCAACTAGATTATCCAGGTCTTTCTGATGTGGAAGTTATCAAAGGGGAAGACTGGCTAGAAGTATGATCCCATATTTTGATAAATTTGTGGATACACGTGAAAAACGTTACCATCTTCTACTTGTACTCACATTGTTAAGTGCTCTGTTGTTAATTCTTCCATATTTGTTGTTAGGTGCACAATTATCCTTTCTAAGTACGTATGATTCTTTGTATGAATTGTTAGAAAAACCTTATATAGAATGGACATTTATTTCAAGGATGATTGTGGACGTTATATCGATTGCCTCTTTTCATCTTCCCAATATCATAGAGTGTATTGTGTCTAACCTTGGTGTTTTGGATGTGATTTGTATTGTGTTGGTAGTAATTAGTTTTGGGATATTAGAAACAAAACGAAGCTTTACCATATGCTTACTGATTTTGGTGATAGAAGTACTTGCGTGTTGTGGGTTTGCCTATTGTAGTTTATCAGCGGGTAGTTTACAACCAGTGATTACCAATATCAAGTGGATGGGAGGTATTATTTTACTTTCCAATAGTATCTTAGGGATCCTTGTGTTGTATCATGTACTACGACAAATTAAAAAATATTGCCTTGTGTATCAATATGAAGTACAAGAAATAAAAGAACATGTGAGCTGATCACATGTTCTTTCTTTTGAATTCCATTAGAATTCTTTTAATTTGCTAAGGTTTGTTTTTTCGTTTCCATCGTTCATACCACGAATGTGGCGAGCTCCATCACGTCCAGTAAATGGAATAGCATTTTCAATCATGCCACTTTCTACTGCTTCTAGAGCTTGTTCGTAATCGTAGGTTTTTCCGTTGTTGTCTTTAAACTCACTCAATGTTCCATCTGAGTTACGACGAGCTGCTACGAAACGACATTTTTTTGTGTTTTTTTCTTTTTTCATTTTTCTTACCTCCTGACATTATTGTGAGCGTAAGAGTGGTATTTATACGCAATTATGGGACTGTGAATTTTTGGAAATGTAGAAAGTAAAATGACAAAGAGTGTGACAATGTGGTCTTTTTGATTGAAAAATATTTATTTTCGTTTATAATAATGACTTAGTAAAGGTCTTTCTTTACTGTCTGTGGAACGCATGATGTATCATATGTATATTAGGGAGTGGTTATACTTGGAAGGTCCGCATATAGTGCTTATGATTGTATTATTGGTGCTAATTGCTTTATCAGCTTTATTCTCATCAACAGAAACGGCTTATTCATCAGTGAATATGATTCGTTTAAAACAGATGGCAAAAAATGGTGATAAACGAGCAAAAAAAGCTTACAACATATCAAAAAAATTTACAGCTGCAATTACAACAATTCTTATCGGGAATAATGTTGTGAATATTTTAGCGACATCCATCGCGACAGATTTGTTTACGAAACTGTTTGGAGATGCGGGTGTGGCTTTGGCGACTGCAATGATGACAATTATGATATTAACATTTGGAGAAGTTACACCAAAGATTGTTGCCAAGGCAAAATCTGAGTCTGTAGCGTTGTTTATGGCAAAGCCATTATCTTTTCTGGTCACTGTTTTTAGACCTATTACATTCGTGGTAGAAAAAATAGAAGATTATTTTGAAAAGAAAATGAACATAGAAAATGTAACAGCAACTGAGGATGAACTATTGGAAATTGTTTCGACAATTGAACAAGAGGGTGTTCTTGAGCAAGAAGAACGTGAACTTATTGAAAGTGTCATTGAGTTTGATGATAAAAATGTACACGATATCATGGTGCCAAAAGATAAAGTTGTATTTCTTTATGATAATGCGACTATGGATCAACTAAAAGCGGTACTTAAAGAGCATAAATTATCACGATTACCAGTAATTTCTTATGAAACTACAGAAGTAGTGGGAATCCTAAGAGTACGCGATGTGCTAGATGCCTTATTAGAAGATAGGGAAATCGTCATTGCGGATATGATGCAAGCACCAACCTTTGTCTCTCAACGTAAATATCTACCAGATGTATTAGAGGATATTCAAAAGAGTAGGGAACATATGGCAATTGTTATTGAAAGTAATAATTCTCATGTATTTGTTGGTATTGTGACATTAGAGGATGTATTGGAAGAATTGGTAGGAGAAATCTATGATGAATACGATACGTTACCAAATCACGTTGTAGAGATTGGACATCATACCTTTACCATCGATGGAAAAGTGAATCTTGTGGAGTTCTTCGATACATATGTAGATGATCAAGATGCACCAGTTACCAAAGCAAGAAACTTTAGTGCTTGGGTAAATGAATTAAATAACCATCGTAAGGTTCGTAAGGGCCGAGAAATAGAATTTGAAAACTTTGAAATCAAAGTGTTGGATACCAAGGATGGAATGGCATCCAAAATAGAATTGCAAATCTTATCCTTAGTGGATGATGAATTAGACTAGGAGGTCATATTATGAACGTATTTTTAAAAGCAATCAAACCAGAAAACGCACCTAAGGCAATCGGGCCTTATTCACCAGCAGTAAAATTAGGAGACTTCGTGTACCTTTCAGGACAAGTACCTTTCTCACCAGAAACAGGAGAAATCGTTGGTACTACAATTGAGGAACAAACACACCAAGTAATGAAGAATATTCAAGCGGTTTTAAATGATATGGGTCTAGATTTCCGTCATATCGTGAAAACAACAATCTTCATTTCTGATATGAATGATTTCGCACAATTAAACGAAGTTTATGGTTCTTACTTAGAAGAACCATATCCAGCAAGAAGCTGTGTAGAAGTAGCTCGTTTACCTAGAGATGTAAAAGTAGAAATCGAATGTATTGTGATTGATACATTGGTTTACGAACAACAAATGGCGGCACAGGACCAGGGATGCTCTGGATGTGGCGGCGGATGCGACGGAGGATGTTGCTAATAGACGGTCTTAGGACTGTCTTTTTTTAATTATTTGTTGATTTTTAAGATAGAAGTATCGTATCTGTTAACTTTGCTTGCAATCTCCATAGTATGTACGATACCCTTTGCGTAGGGGTGATACTATGATTTATATGATTAAGGAAACACTGATGGGAATCGAACTTTTACAAGATGATACACTATGTTTTGTAAAAGATATAAAAGCTACTTCTTTTATCAACGAATGGTGTGTGATGAATGGAAGTACTTATGAAGGTAGAAGAAAGGCATGCGCAATGCGTTTACAGATTCATCAAAAAGTTCCAATTTTAATTTCAGAAAGAACAAAAGATATGATGTTTCCTACACGTAAAGTAACCACTATGGAATGCCTTTGGTTGAATGCTCGAGGAATTGATACGATAAAAAGAAATGGAAAACATACGATTATTTATTTTTTAAATGGAGAACAGGTTGAGGTAGCAGTGGAGTATCGAGCAATCAAGCGAGAAATAACACTGTGCTCTCAATATTTAGAAATTTTAGACTCGTTTCCACGCTGATATTCATGGTATACTTATTACAAGTGAGGAATGATGGTATGGAGTATGTAATGTATATATGTATTGCGGCTGTGGCAGTGTTGCTAATTGTGTTAATTATAGCGATGCGTCCTTCCGTAAATAAAAAAAATGAAGTAAAAGAATTGTTGTTGGAAAGTGAAAAACGACAGCAAGAAGCATTATTTCAAACACAAAGAAGCATGAATGAAGTATTGATGCAGTTTCAATCTCAAATGAGCAATACGATGAAACAGGATTTACAACAATTGAACGAAACAACAACACGTCATTTATATACGATACAAAAAGATGTGAATGAAAATATGACACATGGATATGATCAGACATCGAAAGTATTTACACAAGTATTACAAAGAATGGGGAAGCTTGATGAGAGTCAACAAAATTTAAAAGAGTTATCACTTTCTATTACGCATTTGCAAAGTATTTTAACAGATAAGAAGACACGTGGTATTTTTGGAGAGATTGAACTTTATAGTTTGTTGGAAGTGGCAATGGGAGTAGATACAAGTCGTTATCAGAAACAGTATAAACTAAGCAATGGGTATATCGCAGATGCAGTTGTATTTGCAAGTGAACCTTTACGTATGATCTGTATCGATTCTAAATTCCCATTGGAAAACTATAATCGTATCTTACAAGACCAAATTACAAGTGAGGAACGTAAACGAGTTCAAACTATATTTTTATCCGATGTAAAAAAACACATCAAAACCATTGCAGAGAAATATATCATCCAACATGAAACTGCAGAATTTGCATATATGTTTATACCAGCAGAAGCAATTTTCTCTTATCTTCATGGACAATGTCCTGAACTTATTCAATACTCATTTGAACAAAAAGTATATCTTGTTTCTCCAACAACACTCATGGCATATATTACAGCGATTAAAGCTATCTATTTGGGTGTTCAAAGAAATGAAAATATCTTACAAATACAAGACGCTTTAAAAAGATTGCAACAAGAATTTGAACGATTTGAAAAGCGATATACAAACGTATCAAATGATTTTGAAAAATGTTATCAAGATATGAAATTGGTACAAATTACAACCAATAAATTACTAGCACGTTTCAAAGAAATACAAGATGTAGATTTAAAAGGCGAAGAAAAAAGCTCCGAATGATTCGGGGCTTTATTCAATTGTTACATGATATTCGCAAATCCAACGATCAATTTGATAAATATAAGATAATAGTTGAGGTCCACTCATCAATTGTCCATACCAAGGAAGTGTATAGGAAGCTCCTTTTGTATCGATTAGTTCTTTTAATTTCTCATCATCAAATAGAACATGAAGAGGACTATTTGGATCATCAAAACGCTCTTTTACTTTTTCCGCAATCAAATCAGCATATAGGGGATTGTGTGTTTTAGGGAAGGGGTTCTTTTTACGATGAGCAACTTTTGTAGGAAGTTCATCTTCAAAGGCTTTACGAAGGATTCCTTTTTCTTCATCATTTAGAAATTTCATAGACCATGGAATATTATATACATATTCTAACAATTTCACATTTGCAAAAGGTGCACGAATATTAACCTTGGCTTTATCTCCTTCACATACTTGACGTGTAACAAGGGTTTGCATAAACCAGTGTAATACAAGTACGGTGTTTAAACGAGCTTTTTTGTCTTCTTCACTATCACTATCTAAATACTTCACCATAGCTAGTGTTTCAAGGTAGCGTTTATCTACATACCCTTGATAATCAAAATCTTGGATTCGTTTATTTAGAAGTTGGATACGTTGTTCACTGTAGCGTAACCATGGAAAAGTTTGAATATCTTTGAACTCTTCTCGATAAAACCAAGGATATCCTCCAAACACTTCATCCCCACACTCACCACTTAAAATTACTTTTTCTTCTTTTGCGACTTGTTCACATAACCATAATAAAGAGGAATCGACATCTCCCATACCAGGCATATTGCGCGCAAGCATTGCTTCATCTAATGCATCTAATAATTCCTTTTGTGTAATGGTAAGTTTGGTATGGCTATTCTTACAATACGCTAACATTTCATCAATGTATTCTTGATCTAAGGAAACTTGATACATGTTTCCTTTGAAGTTTTCACTATTTCCTTCATAATCTAAAGAATACGTATGCCAATCAGGATTATTTTTTGTACAAATAGAAGTAATGATACTACTATCTACACCCCCGGATAAGAAACTAGCTTTACAATCTTTGCTTTGGTTGATGACAGAGTCATGTACCAAATCATGAACTTTTGCGATAGTATCTTCTAGAGAATCTTCATGTTTATAAAGTGGTAAATCGTAATAACGCTCTACTTGTACTTTATGGTCACGAAGGGATAATATAGATCCCATAGGAAGAGCTTTGATATCTTTGAATAAAGTTTCACTCTCACTTAAGCTAGGTCCAAAGGCAAACAGTTCAATGATTCCATCTTTATTGAGAACTGCAGGTTCTTTGCTGTATTCTAATATCGTATCGATGCTATTGGAAACCCAAATACCTTTTTTGTTACTCATATAAAAGATAGGCTTGGTTCCCATAGGATCTTTGATAGAAAGGATAGTTTTTCCTTTACGGATGGTGAAGGAATAAGAACCTTCCAGTTTTCGCATAGCCTCATTACCCCATAATAAATAAGAGTATAAGAAGACCTCTTCTAAGCAAGTAGGTGCTTTGAAATTCGCAAGGATTAGTTCTTTGGTGATTTCTTCTGTGTTGTATAATTCACCATCAATACATAGATCAAATTCTAGGGACTGATACGATGTTTTCTTAAATCCTAATAAATACAAATCATCTTCAATAAATGCAGATTCATCAACAGGTAGTTGATCAATTGGGGCGTAAGGCATGAATGTCAATAGTTTTTTCATTGTTGTATCTCCTTTACAAACTTAGTTTATGAAGGGAATAGGAAAAGTAGTATAATTTTTTTGTTAAGAGGATGTAAAAATGTTAGCATTCTTATTTCTACAAAATAAGAATGTCTCTTTACAATTTTGTACACATAGAAGATAAAACGTTGTATAATACTGTTGTCCAAAAGACATAGAAGAGGATTAGTATGAAGAAAACATGGGGTCGTCGTGATATTATATCGATTATTTGTGTAGTAATAGGTTCATTTTTATGTGCAATCAACATCAATACCTTTATTGGTGCTGGTGGTCTTTTTCCAGGAGGTTTTACTGGGTTGACAGTATTGATTCAAAGAAGTTTTGAAAAGTATGCGCATATACAAGTATCTTATTCGCTTGTCAATTATGCTTTAAATGCAATACCTGCATATATTGGGTTTCGTACCGTTGGAAAGAAGTTTACCATTTATTCCATTATGGTCATTGTATTAACGGGTATGTTTGTGGAAATACTTCCAATCATCAATGTAACGGAAGATATTTTGTTGATATCCGTGTTTGGAGGTATCTTACAAGGAATTGCGTTAGGAATTGCACTTCGTGGGAATGCGAGTGGAGGGGGAACGGATTTCATTGCTATGTGGATATCTAAGAAAACCAACCAACCGGCATGGAATTATATTTTAGGAATGAATGCGGTGATGTTGATGGTTGCTGGGTATTTATTTGGATGGGATAAAGCATTATACTCCATTATCTTTCAGTTCTGTTCTACACAAATTATTAACATGGTACATACACGTTATAAAAAAGTTACCCTCCATATCGTTACGAGCAATCCAGATATCGTAATCGAAGAGATTCAAAATACCACACATCATGGAGTTACACGTTTAGAGGGGATAGGTACGTATTATGGACAACCAAGGACAATGTTATATACAGTACTGGAAAGTAGCAATGTGAAACAATTGGTAGTGCGTGTTCGAGAACTAGATCCAACGAGCTTTATCAATGTAACCAAATCAGAATTTGTAGAAGGAAGATTTTATCAAACACCAATCGAGTAGGAGCAATCCTACTTTTCTTTTTCTTTTCAGGGTACGTTCACATGCCTTACACATAGTTCCTGTAAGATGTATCCGTAATAGAAAGGAGTATACCTATGTATATCTTAAAGAATGCATTACGAAATATAGTTCGTTCAAAGGGAAGGAATATCTTAATTGGTTGTATTGCCTTTGTGATTGGATTGTCAGCTTGTTTAGCATTATCCATTAAGGAAGCTGCTGTAAGTGAAAAAGAAAGTGGTTTGGATGGAATTGCAATTACGGCAAGTATTGGAGTAGATCGTCAATCGATGATGGAAGACATCGCACAAAACGGTGAAGGCGATGAAAGTGAACAACGTTCTGATATGAAGGAACAGATGAAAAATATGGCAACGTTATCAATCGACGAGATGAAGACCTATGCGAAAGCGGAATCTGTGAAAGATTTTTATTACACCAATAGTACCTCTTTGAATGGTACGGAGGTAGAAGCTGTTTCTACTTCTAGTAGCACAGAAGATGAAAATGCGCCTGGTGGTGGAGGGATGCGAGGTGGCATGGAAAATCAGGGTGATTTTACATTCACTGGATATAGTTCCTATGCAGCTATGACAT
Organism: Amedibacillus sp. YH-ame10; assembly: GCF_053848885.1. Classification (NCBI taxonomy): domain Bacteria; kingdom Bacillati; phylum Bacillota; class Erysipelotrichia; order Erysipelotrichales; family Erysipelotrichaceae; genus Amedibacillus; species Amedibacillus sp. YH-ame10. Next base: position 57,491 of record NZ_JBSPFA010000016.1, on the reverse strand, counting down.
CTTTTAGTGATGGAAGCAATGAAATAACAAGTGGAGAAGTTTTTGAGGAAGGTAGTGATGCGTTGGAGTGTATCATCAACAAAGAACTCGCAACCTTAAACTCAATTAAAGTAGGAGATAGTATCACGTTTACAAATCCTAGTAATACGGAAGAAACGTTTATTGTAAAAGTGGTTGGTATCTATACAAGTAATGAAACTACACAGAGCAGTGGATTTATGAATATGGCTATGATGGACCCTGCAAATCAGATTTATATGTCCTATGAAGCATTGCAAAGTATTGCGGATCAAAGCGTTGCTAATACAGCAAATGAAGAAAGTTCAACAGCACTTCGTTGTATGAGTAATGGTACGTATGTATTTGAAAATGTAGATGCTTATGAAGCGTTTGAAGCGCAAGCGCGTGCACTAGGTTTATCGGATACGTATACCATTAGTAGTAGTGATGTAAGTGCCTATGAACAAAGTTTACAACCTTTGGAAAATCTTAGTAAGTATGCAACGTATTTCTTGATTGTGATTTTAACCATTGGAGGCATAATTTTGGTTGTATTAAATATTTATCGTATACGTGAACGTAAATATGAAATTGGCGTTCTTGCGGCGATAGGTATGAACAAAATGAAGGTTGCGTCACAATTTGTAATCGAAATATTTGTGACTACACTGTTTGCTATTTTAATTGGAACTGGCATTGGTGCAATATCATCGGTTCCACTTACCAATACCTTGTTATCGACACAAACAAGTGAAACAACAAATGGATTCTCAGATAGTAGTAGAGGACCCGGAGGTATGACCGGCAAAGGTAGTGGAATGCCTTCTGCACCAGGAACTACAAACTATATCGAAGAAATTAACAGCGCAACGAATATGAAAGTAATTGTAGAACTTGTAGGAATTGGGATTTTATTAACCATTTTATCGGGTGGTGTTGCGGTTATGAGTATTCAACGTTATGAACCGTTGAAGATATTGTCAAATCGAGAGTAAAGGAGGAAACGACATGCAATTACTATTAGAAAATGTTGGATATAGTTACAATGGAGTAGATGTTGTATTACAAGATGTGAATTTCTCTTTTGAAGAAGGTAAGATTTATGCCATTGTTGGGAAATCTGGAGCAGGGAAAACAACATTGTTATCGTTGTTATCACAACTAACAAAACCTACCACAGGCAAAATTATCTATAATGAAAAAGATATTAAAGAAGTTGATCAATATGAATATCGTAGCAAGTATGTAGGGGTTGTATTTCAAAATTTTAACTTGTTGCCTAATTTAAGTGCGGTAGAGAATGTTATGTTATCAATGGATATCGCAGGTATAAAACGAGCAGATCGAAAAGAGTATGCAATGGAACTCTTGCGTAAAGTTGGACTTGAAGATGATGAAGCAAATCGTAGGATATTGAAATTATCGGGTGGTCAACAACAGCGTGTAGCAATCGCTAGAGCTTTATCTTATGAACCAGAAATCATCTTAGCAGATGAACCGACAGGGAATTTAGATGAAGACACACAAAATGAAATCATGAACATATTCAAACAGTTGGCGTATGAAGAACAAAAATGTATTATCCTTGTGACACATTCTCCGCTTATCGCAAATAGTGCAGATCAAGTGTATGAACTGTATGCGCAAAAAAGCGTAAAGAAGAAGCCAGTTCAATTTCATAAAAAAGCATAGACGAAAAGGAACATGAATGATGTTCCTTTTTGATACTTGAAAATTTTCACTTCATCTGCTAAAATAAAAATATATTGTCACGAAGTAGTGACAGGGTGGTGAATATGATAAAGTATAAAGTAAAAGCTGGGAACGAATATTTACAAACATTTGCATCAAAGACAGAGAGCGATATGGTGCTGTTGTTTTTGCATGGAGGACCGGGAAGTGGTGCTTGGCCTTTGATTATGCATGAGGCAATGCAAAAGCTATGTGATAAGTATCGTTGTGTGTTTTATGATCAAAGAGGATGTGGACTTTCGTATTATGATTTAAAACAAGGGATTTCATTTGAAGAATGCATGCAAGATGTAGTTTGTGTTGCCAAAGATATAAGAGAACGTTTTCCTTGTAAGTCTTTGTTGTTGTGTGCGGAAGATTTATCAGGGTTTCTTGCGCTTCAAACACAACATCATTATGCGGATGTATTTGATGGTATGATTTTAATGAATCCGATTTTGTTGTTGACCAGTGAGGCATCTGATGCGTTTTATCAAATGTTAAAACATCGTGCGTTGGAAAGAGGAAACAATGAACTGAAAAAGTTTGTAACTATTCTGGAAGATCAAACACCTGTACAATTTTTTCAAAATCAACATGTGAACCAATGGATACATTCCGATAAAAATACATCGGTTCCATTGCGTCATATTGCGGCTATTTCTAGTTGGTTATTTGATCATCCAAGTGAAGAAGCATTACATGATGTAACTGTACCTACATTATTGATGCAGGGAAGTGAAGATGTGATTGCGAAAGAAGGATACATCATTGATGCCTTGGTTAGAATGAAGAATCCTTTCCTTGTTTATGAATCCTTCCCATATAGTGGACGCAAAATCTATGAGGATCAACCACTACAGTTTTTAGAACGTATCGATAAATTCTTGAAAGAAGAATTTTTATGGAACTTATAGTTATCGGTTGTTTTGGACAACGTTCCTCCTATATGTTAGCTACAAAGATAGGCAAGCTGGAAGGAAATGAATCCTTATATGTAGATTCTCTTTCTAATATTTTGGAAACATATGAACAATTGTCTACTACATATGAATGTTGTGTTGCTTATGGTTCTATTTCAATGATAGATTCGCGTTATAATGTAAGGATGTATGATTTACAACATAAAATATCACAAATATGGGTAGCTCCACAAGCACAATATATGATGCATCGTATAGAGAAAGCTTTTGTAGGAAGCGATATTTTACCGCATATGATAAATCAACGGGTGTTTGGTATTATGGATGCCCAATCGTTATGGAATGAAATAAAAGCTGCAAGGTAAGTAAGTCCTTAGAAAATAGAATAGCACTAGCTATCAGGAGTAGATTATGGTAGATTTGAATGAGGTGTTAACGTTTAGTGAAGCAGCAGAAAAATGGGGGTTTTCTGATGGTAATACACTACGTAAGGCAGTAGAGAGAAACAAGTTTGAAGCTCATGAGATACGAAAGAGTGGGAATGTATGGTTAACTACCTACGAAGCAATGGTTCGTGTGTTTGGGCAACCGGCAAATGTTGTATATACCATTTATTACGCAGATATTATCAAGATTGCGGCACAGTATAAAAATGAAGATTTTAATTTTCAGAAAGATACGCAAATAATTTATGAAGAAGCTATTTCAACAATGCGAAGTGGAGGACAAGTGGCGATTGTGGAAAGTAAACAACATCCCAATATCCTTGCGCGTGTTTTTACGAATAAAGAAGAATTGGAAGAGTGGTTTCACTATTTATTCAAACGCTTAAAAAACAAACGTAAAAATAGAGTATAATTTCATGAAAATAAACATGCTTTATTTACAGAGGATATGAAAAGAAATGTAATTAAATTCATGAAGAAAAGGTGTTGACGATTGCATTTAATAATGGTAAATTATAAGTAGTTATATGACTGACGGAAGTGGAATTGACCACAGGGAGTATAATGTTAAGCAGAGCCGACCGTCTGGGCAGAAGAGTCCAGTATGTGTTAGGCTCTTTCTTTATATAGATTTGTAAGAATTGCAAGGCGTTTGCTTTGCATGAAAAAACAAATCAAAGTATAATATAGACGTTATAAGACTAGGAGGAAAGCAGAACAATGACAACAAACAATCGTAATGAATGGCAAGGCTTTGAAGGTCGTATTTGGAAAGAAGAAGTGAACGTACGTGACTTCATTCAAAACAACTACAAACCATATGATGGGGATGAATCATTCTTAGCAGATCCAAGTGAGGCTACAAACAAATTATGGGGTGAACTTCAAAAGTTACAAAAAGAAGAACGCGCTAAGGGTGGCGTTTTAGATATGGAGACAGACATCGTATCTTCTTTAACTTCTTATGGTCCAGGGTATATTAGTGAGGCAATGAAAGAGTTAGAAACGATCGTTGGTTTACAAACAGATAAACCATTGAAACGTGCATTTATGCCTTATGGTGGTATTAAAATGAGTGAAGAAGCATGTACTACGTATGGTTATGAACCAAGCGCAAAGCTTCATGAAATCTTCCATGAATATCATAAGACTCATAACGATGCAGTTTTTCAATGTTATACACCAGAAATGCGTCAAGCTCGTAAATATAAAATCGTAACAGGACTTCCTGATACGTACGGCCGTGGTCGTATCGTAGGGGATTATCGTCGTATTGCATTATATGGTATCGATTATTTAATTGAACAGAAGCAAGTAGATTTAGCAAACTGTGGATGTGGAACAATGATGGATGATATCATTCGTCAACGTGAAGAATTGGCAGAACAAATCAAAGCATTAAAGGGTATGAAAGAAATGGCTGCTCTTTATGGATTTGATATCAGCAAACCTGCAGCAAATGCAAAAGAAGCAATGCAGTGGACATACTTTGGATATCTTGCGGCTATCAAAACACAAAATGGTGCTGCAATGTCTATTGGACGTGTATCTACATTCTTAGATATTTATATCGAACGTGATCTTGCAAGTGGAACATTAACGGAAAGTGAAGCACAAGAAATGGTGGATCACATGACCATGAAATTCCGTATGGTAAAATTTGCTCGTATTCCTTCTTACAACGAGTTATTCTCTGGAGATCCAGTTTGGGCAACTTTAGATGTTGCTGGATTAGGTATGGATGGACGTCACATGGTTACGAAAAGTGACTACCGTTTCCTTCATACATTAGAAAACATGGGTCCTTCACCAGAACCTAATCTAACTGTATTATATTCTTCTCATTTACCTGAAGCATTTAAAAATTATGCATCTCGTATTTCTATTGAGACAAGTTCTGTACAATATGAAAATGATGATGTAATGCGTCCTGTATGGGGAGATGACTATGCCGTTTGTTGTTGTGTGAGTGCGACACAGACGGGAAAAGAAATGCAGTTCTTTGGAGCTCGTGCAAACCTTGCGAAATGTTTATTATATGCCATCAATGGTGGTATGGATGAAAAAGCAAAAGTACAAGTTGGCCCACAATATACACCAATTACATCAGAATATCTAGATTACGATGAAGTTATGCAAAAATACGATATTATGATGGAATGGTTGGTAGACTTGTATGTGAATATTTTGAATTTGATTCAATATATGCATGATAAATATTACTATGAAGCTAGTCAAATGGCATTGATTGATACTGCTGTACGTAGAACATTTGCGACTGGTATTGCAGGATTCTCTCATGTTGTAGATTCTATTAGTGCGATTAAATACGCAAAAGTGAAAACAATCCGTGATGAAAGCGGACTTGTCATTGATTATGAAACAGAAGGAGATTTCCCACGTTATGGTAATGATGATGATCGTGCAGATGATATCGCTGTTTGGTTATTGAAGACATTCATTGGTAAAATCGAAAAACGTCACACATACCGTGATTCTGAGCCAACGACTTCTATCTTAACAATTACTAGTAATGTAGTGTATGGGAAAGCCACAGGAGCACTTCCTGATGGACGTAAAGCTGGCGCACCTTTAGCACCAGGAGCAAACCCTGCATATGGTGCAGAACAAAATGGATTATTAGCATCCTTAAATTCAGTTGCGAAACTTCCTTATGAATATGCACTTGATGGTATTAGTAATACACAAACAATCAATCCAGATGCATTAGGACACAATGCGCAAGAGCGTGTGAAAAACTTAATGAACGTGTTAGATGGTTATTTTGATCAAGGCGCACATCACTTAAATGTAAATGTATTTGGAATCGAAAAATTGAAGGATGCAATGGAGCACCCTGAAAAAGAAGAATATGCGAACTTTACAATTCGTGTATCTGGTTATGCAGTAAAATTCATTGATTTAACTCGTGAACAACAGATGGATGTAATTTCTAGAACTTGTCACGCAAGTATGTAACACAGCAAGGTCTATTTCTGTAAAGGAGATGGACCTTTCTTAAAAAAGGAGGCAACTTTATGTCAAGTATGGGAAGTGTACATTCATTTGAAACGTTTGGTTCTGTAGATGGACCTGGAGTACGTTTTGTAATCTTTTTAAATGGATGTAAGATGCGTTGTCAGTATTGTCATAATGTGGATACTTGGCAAATGAAAGAACGAAATTATACAAGTGATGAAGTTCTTGCGAAAGCATTGCGTTATAAGAGTTATTGGAAGAGTGATGGAGGAATCACCATAAGTGGTGGAGAACCTCTTTTACAAATAGATTTTATAACAGAGATTTTCAAAAAAGCAAAAGAAAAAGGGATACACACAACACTTGATACTTGTGGACAACCTTTTACAAGGGAAGAATCGTTTTTCTTCAAACTTGAAGAGTTGATGAAGTATACAGATTTAGTTTTATTAGACCTCAAACATATCGATGCAGAAAAGCATCGTGCTTTAACATCACAAAAAAATGAAAATATATTAGAATTTGCGAGTTATCTTGATTCTATCAAAAAACCAATTTGGATACGTCATGTACTTGTACCTAGCATCAATGATGATGAAGATTCATTACAAAGATTATCTACTTTTATAAAGACACTAAGCAATGTAGAGCGATTAGAAGTATTGCCATATCATACCTTAGGCTCTTACAAATGGGAAGAACTTAACATTCCATATGCTTTAAAAGGAATCCAACCTCCTACAAAAGAAATGATAGAAAAAGCAAACAAATTATTACATACTGATAATTATAAAACTTATGAAAAAAGATAGAAATTTCATTCTTATCTCTTCATATATGTAAAGTAAGATTTTCAATTCGTTTGAAAATCTTTTTTTAATAAGTGACTTTTTTGTTTTTGTAAACGTATATAGGGTGAAAGGAGGATAAGTGATGTCACAACAATTTGAAGAAAAGTATAAAGAATATAACAATACGCTTCATAAGATTTGTTTACTCCATTTAAAAAATGGAGAAGATGTAAAAGATGTATTGCAGAATACATTTCTGAAATTATGCTATCGTGCTCCTGCTTTTCAAGATAAAGAACATGAAAAAAGATGGTTGATACGAGTCGCAATCAATGAGTGTAAAAGCCATCAAAGGAGTTTTTGGCAAAAGAAAGTTACATTAGATGAAGAGATGATTTACGCTGACAAAGTTGCCGATTTAACGTTTCTTTATACCATTCAAAGCCTACCTTTCACTTATCGAAATGTAATCCACTTATTCTATTATGAGAGGTATTCGATCAAAGAGATTGCGGAGTTATTAGAAATTAGTGAATCTGCAGTTAAAATGCGTTTGAAAAGAGCAAAGGAAAAACTGAAATCAGAAATTGAGGAGGACTTATGAAAAAAACTTATCAAGAACGATTTAATGAAATCGATTTAAGAGATGATTATAAAGAGGATATTTTAAATAGTGTACTACATCATGAAGTGAAGAAAGAAGGAAGATTTTCTTTCAAACCACGTTATTTATTAGCACCATTGTTTGCACTAGCATTATTATCTGTACCATTTCTTACAGGTAACAACGTATTTGGCACCAAGAATAGTTTCACTATTCAAGCCAATGATGAATTCTATAAAATTGAAAAAAGTACACTTGAGATATTAAATACAGAATTGGCCACTCCTGGAGAGTTCGGCTTGAATTGTGAAACGGGTGAAATTACAACGCAGGTATTCGATTCACCGTTAACTGTATATTTTAAAGGGGATACTGTAAAATCAGTAACCTATACCATAGAGAATGCAAATTTTTACAAAATCAATGAAGCGTATAAAGATTTAAGTGACCCAATGTCAGCGATACGTCTTAATAATGGTAATGGAGGATTTATGTCAACCGAAAAGGAAAATCTTCATTATCAAGTAACCAATAGTGATAGTAGCGCTAATATATGGTGGTTTCCACTAGTGGATTTTGAAGGTTCAAATACTTCATCTGGTTCCGTTGGCAATCAAATTACGATTAAAAATGAAGACCAAGGAACGGTTCAAGGCTTGTATGGTTTTTCATTCAGATTGTATGTTGACAAGGAGTTGCTTAATTCAACAGTATATAGTGATGAAAGAAATGATGCTATCAATAAAGAAATAGTGAAAGCTATCAATAATTCCGTATTAGATGTACGTGTCGATTATAATGATGGTAGTTATGAAACTACACAGTTAAAATTTCATATAAATGAAAATAACAATATGCAGGTAACTGAGTAAATAGAGAAATAAGTAATAAATCTAATAAAAAGCACTCCTTTGCTTTTACCTTATTGTAAGGTAGTTGCAAAGGGTGCTTTTCTTATGATTTTAGTGATTCGCATCAATGTTTCGAATGCTTGGAATAAGATAGGAAACACATGTGAGGGCTATACTTCCCATTCCACAGATAATAAACCAAGCCTGTACACCGAGAGAATCTCCGAATATTGCAGAAAAGCTTAATCCGAGGGGCATAGCAAGGGAAGCAATACTGCCATATACCCCAAATGCTCTTCCAAGGTATTGTGGCTCTATTCGCTCTTGCATAAGTGCTGTTTGTGGTCCTGTATAAAATGGTACTGAAATTCCCATACCAATACATAAGAAAACAAAACATGGAAACATTGTGCTAGGCAGAATACCACTTACCAATATAGATATTCCCATCAAAGCTAGAGAGAATATCATAGAGGAACTGCGTTTGAATTTTACGCAACATGTTCCAAGGATGACACCACCCAGTAACATTCCAACAGAAAATGCAATCTCTGCAATTGATGCGCTCGTGGTTGTGCCCTGAAAATGTTCTATGCTAATGAGTGGAAATAATGCATTGATAGGGGAGTAAAAAAACATAAAGGCAGCTCCAATCCATAATAGAGCGTACAACCCTTTCTGTTTACGATAAATTTGTAGTCCCTCTTTTAGTTCATTTATGAAATGAGGGTTTTCGTGATGGGTAAGTGAGGGTTTGGGAATATGTACAAAGAGTACGAAGCCACTTGCTAATAATGCACCAACCACATCGAAGGCGACCATCACTTCCATTGAACAAATAGGATATAACACACCAGCCAAAGCTGTACCAATAATATAGCCAACGGTTTGGATAGATTGTGTATAACCACTACAGGATAGTAATTGATCTTCTGGAACTAATAAAGGGGTAACGGCACTTATAGCAGGTGTATGAAATGCAGTACCAATACTTCGTAGGCAAAGTATTATAATGATAAACCAAGCAGGAATCGTATGAAATAAGCCAACGATTACAATGAGCAAGGAAATGCCTGCAATATATAAATCTGCACAAATCATAACGAACTTGCGATTCCAGCGATCCACCAACACACCGACAAAACTTCCAAGAATTGCGGTTGGTAAAAAAGCCGCAATACTTGCGATTGATAAAACAAGTACTGATTTAGTTTGAAATGTGATATACCATATGAGAGCCATTTGTAAGATGGCACTTGTGATAATAGAAAAGAATTGTCCAATCCAGATTCTATAAAATTTTGTTTTCCAATTTGATTTCATTTTTAATTTTCTCCTTATTACAATGATGAAACATAAAAAACGAGTTATTGTAATAGGTCAACGTTTACTACATAACTCGTAGATTCAACGCAATCGTATGGAGAAGATAGTAGCTATTCTTTTCATAGGAGCACCTCCAGTTCATATCAATATAGGAAGTATATCATGATTTCCAAGGATATCGTAACAATTATCATAGGATAATGGAAGAGGAAACACCGCCTATACTTGTGAAGATAATCACTAAGTAGTAGGTTGTACAAGCGCTTTCATGGGTTTATAATGATGACAGAGAGTGGGTGATGATTTTGAATATCGAACAGAATCTATTACGCAAGCATCCTCGTATTGGGTTTGCAGAAGGTGCGCATCCAGAGGTTATAAAAGCGGCAGTTCGCCATGAAAACGGAGGGGTTATTATACCTGTTTTGATTGGTGATAAGAAAGAAATTTTAAAAAGTGCTAAGGAGATAGATGTAGATATCAGTGGGGTTGAAATTGCGGATGCTACGAATTTCCCTAACAAAGCTGAGATGGTGGATGAAATGATCACCATTCAACGTGGACGTTGGAGTAAAGAAGAGTGCATGGAAAAACTTCAGGACTTGAATTACTTTTCAACAATGTATCTTGAAGCGGGTTATATCGATGGACTTGTTGGAGGTGTGAAAGCGACAACTGCACAGACGATGCGTCCAGCTTTACAACTTATTAAAACTGCACCGCAAGAAAGAATCGTATCCAGTTGTGTTTTGTTGGAACGAGGAGAGGTTGTTTATATCATGGGGGATTGTACATTGAATGTAAATCCCAATGTGGATGAACTAGTTGAAATTACATTACAGTGTGCTCGTACTGCTAGACAATTTGGAATCGAACCTAAAGTTGGATTACTTTCTTATTCCTCTTTTGGCTCAGGAAGTGGAGTCAGTGTAGATAAAGTGCGTGAGGCAGTTACACATTTGAAACGTATGCCTTTGGATTTTGAAGTGGATGGAGAGATTCAAGCAGATACTGCAATTTCACCAACTGTCGCAAGTATTAAAGCGAAGGGTTCTACCTTAGCGGGACATATGAACACATTAATTTTTCCAAATATAGATGCAGGAAATATCACATATAAAATTGCGGTGGAGTTGGGTGGGTTTAAAATGTTTGGACCAATTTTACAGGGTTTAAAGAAACCTGTGAATATATTGACACGCTTAACTCATGAAGATACTATTTATTCAATTGCGTTAATTACGGGTATACAAGCGATAGAAGCAAATAGAAGCGTGTAAGAATGCTTCTATTTTTTGCCTAAGTACAAGGAAATCTATCTATAAAATTCTTGTTCATTCTTGTGGTACAGTATAGAAAAGGCAAATTTGCGGAAAAGAGGATATGATGAAACGTTTATTAAGTTGTAGTTCTAGTGAAATATTATCTATGAATGGCGCAGAATTAAAAGCAGCGATTATGGCAAGTGAGGGAAGAACAGTATTAACAGAAACCGTGTCTACAGTTCAACCGATGTTAGGCTCAATTTCCAATGCGGAACTAGCGGCATCCTTTGGTTCTGATATGGTATTGTTGAATGGATGTGATGTATTTCATCCAACTATTTATGGAATTCCTGAAAGTGATGATCCAATTCGTACGTTACGCGAATTATCTGGACGTCCAATTGGAGTGAATTTAGAACCCGTTGATATGGATGCGAACATGATGGAATCCCGTATAGAAATAGCAAAAGGTAGAACAGCATGCGAGGAAACGTTTAAGGAAGCTGAAAGATTAGGATTTAATTTTATATGTTTGACAGGTAATCCTGGAACTGGTGTTAGCAATGTGAAAATCGCAGAAGCAATCAAATGTGCAAAACAATACTTTCATGGATTGATTATTGCGGGGAAGATGCATGCGGCTGGTGTGGATGAGCCTGTTATTGATTTGGAAAGTATGGATGCTTTTATAAAGGCTGGTGCAGATGTTATCTTGATGCCTGCATGTGGAACTGTGCCAGGGCTACAAGAACGTGAAATTCATGAAGCGTGTGAGCGTATACGTAAAGCAGGAGCTTTGAGTATGAGTGCAATTGGGACTTCTCAAGAAACAAGTGATCCAGAAACAATTCGTGAGTTTGCGTTATCTAGTAAACGTGCTGGTATTGATATTCAGCATATTGGAGATGCTGGATGGGGTGGTATCGCGATGCCAGAGAATATTATGACGATGTCCATTGCGATACGTGGAAAACGACATACATATTTTAAAATGGCACAATCTGTAAAACGTTAATAAAATTAAGCTAATAAAACCTCTCTATGACACATATATCTATAGTGTGAGCATATAAGTTTTCTTAAACTAACATATGTGGTAGGATACAGATAGAAAGAGAGGTTTTATTTATGAATATTACATTTAAAGGAAATCCAGTTACATTAGTAGGCAAACAATTGCAGGTGAATGATGTAATGCCGTGTTTTCCATTAGTGAAAAATGATTTAAGTGAACTTCGTTGCGAAGAAGGAAAACGTATTTATTTGAGTGTACCTTCTTTAGATACAGGCGTATGTAGCATGGAAGTTGCGAAGTTTATGGAATATATGAAAGCTTATAGTGATGTATTGTGTTATAGCGTGTCTATGGATTTACCTTTTGCGTTAGAGCGTTGGTGCCAAGCAAAAGAAAATGAACAAGTAATTACAACAAGTGATTATAAATATCGTGAATTTGCGAAAGCGACTGGAACATTAGTAGAAGAGTTAGGATTACTAACTAGAGCGGTATTCGTTGTGGATGAAAACAATGTGATTCGTCATGTTGAATATCTTGCGGAAATTGCGAATGAACCAAACTATGATGCAATTTTAAACGCAGTAGCAACTCTTTAAAGACTAGACATTTATGTTTAGTTTTTTTATGTTTGAATGAATCCGTATTATATAGAGTATGTTTATTTGATGGTTTTATAAAACATTTTGCTTCGTCTTTTTGTGTACACAGTGACTTAGTTTGCTGGATATTTGTATTTGCCTACGAGATAAAAGCCCCATACCATTTGTCCTATGTTTCATAGTATGAAACGAAAGGAGAGTGTACATGGCAAAAGTCATCGTTTATGATGTTTATACACAGGCATTACAGACCTTTCAGTTAAATGAAAGTGATCCTATGCCTTATTCTTATGATCGCTCATTAACAGTTGGGGAGTTTCGTGGATCTTCTCGCTCTAGCGTACTATGGACAACCAATGCGGCAATGGAGTCATGGAATGCGACAAGACGAACATATGGCGCACCGATTCCAGTTCGTTATGCGTTTAAACGAATTTGGGAAGGAGGGCATGGTAGGCAATCGCAACATTATGCAGGGGTGTCCTTTGATGTAGGACAAGCGCTTTCCCAAGCGGAGAGAAATAAGATTTATAACACTGCAAGAAGGCTGGGTGTTTGGTCTTATGTAGAACCTATTAGTATGACACCTACTTGGGTGCATTTCGATAAGCGTTATGGAACACCTGCATGTAGTGCTGGTTATCCAACCGTGCGACTTGGAAGTCGTGGGGTGTATGTACTTGTTTTGCAAGATGCATTGAATGCATTGGGGTATTCCACATATACCTTAGATGGGGTCTTTGGAAACAATACTAGAAATGCGTTAATCGCATATCAAAGAAACAATGGGTTAGGTGGAGATGGTATTGCAGGATGTGCTACATGGACAAGGATTGTGAACGAGGTTGTAGGGATTGGCAGAACACCTACTGTTATTGAACCATAGAAAACGACGATAGTATCGTTGTTTTTTTTCGAAAATGAAAACTTTATGAAAAAATATATAGAAGAATGGTATAATTATAGGTAAATAGAAATAAATTTTTTTTCTAAGAATGAGAAGAATCGAAAGATGTTTGATACGTGATAAGGAGAGCAGTGTTATGAGGAAACGATATAGTAGAATAGTATCGCTCTTGCTCATATTGGTAATTGTGATGTGTGGATGTGGCGATTCCAAAACATACCCAAGTGAATATGAAGAATCTCCAAGTCCAACGCTTGAGGAATTAAAGTTGCCGCAAGCATCTGGTGGTCAAGTGATGGGAGATAGTCAGGGTATTGTTAGCATCGATGTTAGCAATGTGAATCAAGGTTACCTATGCGCTACCTTGCAAAGAGATCCGGGTAAGAAAGTGAAACTTTCCATTACTAAGGATGATGCGGGTAATAGCCCATATGATTTAATGGTTGTAGGTAAAAATGAAACATTTCCTTTTGCATCAGGAAGTGGTACATATCTTGTTCGGATTTTATTGAATACAACAGGGGATATGTATTCTGTGTTGTTTACGCAGTACATAGATGTAGCGTTAGAAAATGAACAAATTCCGTTTCTATACCCAAATCAGATTGTAGATTATAATGCGGATAGTAAAACTATACAGAAAGCATTTGCGTTAACAAAAGATGATACAACGGTATTACAAAGAATTGCGACTTTATATAATTATGTTGTTGATACAATTGAATACGATGATGAGAAAGCAGATCAAGTAGATGATATTTATGTATTACCAGTGGTTGATGAGACACTGGATACAAAGAAAGGGATTTGTTTCGATTATGCTGCTTTATTGACAGCTATGTTACGCTCTCAACAAATTCCCACGCGACTTGTAACTGGCAATACATCCATTGAGTATCATGCATGGGTGGAAGTTTATCTTCCTGAAAAGGGATGGATAAGTGCAGATGTATTATTGAATTCAAAGAAATGGTCAAGAATGGATCCGACGTTTGCGGCTAGTAGATCAGATTATGAAGACGGATATGAAGATAAATACTACTATTAGTGAGGAGAAGAGCTATGAAAAAATTTAATAATGAAGAAGCTTTTGAGTTTTGTACGCAAATGACCATGATTTTATCTTCTGGACTTAGTGTTCAAGAGGGATTAGAAATTATCATGGAAGATAGTGATAATAAACTTATGAAAGAGGCTTGTAAACAAATTCATGAAGAAGTGGTTGCGCAAGGTTCCTTTTATCAAGCCATAAAGGATCATGAATGCTTTGATGACTATATGAAACAAATGGTCAAAATAGGAGAAGTTAGTGGGCATTTAGATAATGTAATGAAAGAACTTTCTGCTTACTATGAACGTGCATACGATTTGTCAAAGCAATTACGTGAAGCGTTATTTTATCCATTTGTATTATTGTTCATGATGTGGGTAGTGGTTGGTATTATTATGTGGAAGGTATTACCAATATTTACGAATGTTTTAGAGAATATGGGTTCTCCTTTACCAGAGAGTGCTACTATGATGATGCAATTTGGTTCTGGGTTTGCGATTGTAAGCTTTGCGATATTAACGGTGTTATTATTACTTGTTTTATATGTAGTTTTACGTGTGCGTAAGGGAGAAGGAAATGGCGCAACATTTCTTTCTAAATTCTTTCTAACAAAACGTTTGTTTCATAATATATCCATGGCACGTATGACGTATGCATTCTCCTTGTTTATTTCTGGAGGATTTGATATTGAAGATTCTTTATCCTATTTACCTGGTATTGTTGATGAAGAACTTACAAAAGAAAAAATTATAGCATGTATGCAAGGGATGAAAGAAGGAGAGTCCTTTGAAACGATGATTCAAAAAGTACATTTGTATGATGGTGCATATGCGAATATGATTATAACTGGATTTCATAGTGGGAAAAGTGATGACGTAATGAAAAAGATATCGTTACTTTATGAGAAAGATGTAGATCATAGTATTAGTTCTTTCTTAAATACCATTGAACCAGTAATTGTAGTCTTCCTGTCTTTGATTGTAGGGGTAATATTGCTTTCTGTAATGTTGCCTTTGATGAGTATCATGACATCTTTGGGTTAATATGAAGAAAACATATATTATACAAGGAATGATATTTTTTCTACTAATTGTGATTTTCTTGTATGGGTTTCAAACTGCAGATATAGGGATGTCAAAGGAAGACGGCAAACGTGCAGAAGAGGCTATTCAAAAGGCCGCAAGAGAATGCTATAGTATCGAAGGAGCGTATCCTAAAGATATTGCATATTTGAAGAAGCATTATGGACTTTTTATCCAAGAAGATAAGTATATGATTCGTTATAAGTATATCGCATCCAACATCATGCCTGAGATGGACGTATATCCAAAAGGAAGAGGTGAATGAATATGAGGCAACGACATTCGATTGATTTGTTGTTTTCCTTATCCTTGTTCATGGTCTTTGTGATTTGTTCATTTCTTGTGTTGTTATTACAAACGAATGGGTATCATCAGATCATTGAAAGTGGTAAAAAAGTAGAAAGTATTCATACTCCACTTGCTTATGTTCAAACACAATTGAGAGTAAGTGATGAACGAGATGCAATTGATGTATTTGAAAGTGGTAGTATACAAGGGATTCAGATTAAAGAAACTGTATCAAAGAGTACGTTGTATATTTATGAAGATAATCATAAATTAAAAGAACTTCGCATTTTGGATACTGTGGAACCAGATTTTACGACTGGAACTACATTATTTGATATCCGTGAATTTAAAGTAGTGAAAAACGAAAAGAAGATAATTCTTTCTATGCGTGATAAACATCAGCAAGAACAGACATTAACAATTGCATTACATTGTGATTAGGAGGACGACATATGAATGGACAACATTCCAGTAAAACCATATCTTTTTTAATGGAACTTATCTTCGTATTGTTCTTTTTTACAATTGCTAGTGCGATTAGTGTGTTTGTCATTGTGAATGCAAAAGAGAAAAACGAACAAGCTATTGGTCTTCGAAATGCAATGTTCTATGGAAAAAACTTGATTGCTAATCAAGAGGAACAAGATATAGCAAAGTATTTAGAGAAAGATAGTTTTTACTTGGATGCTAAAGGGAATCCAACGGAACAAGAAAATAAGTATAAAGTTACTATAAAAAGAAGTGAGATAAATGGGCTTGAAAACAAAGAACATTGTATTATGTCTTTGGCTCAAGGGGATGTAAAAACAGAATTATCATTCCTTCTAGATAAGGGGGAACAAGAATGAAAAAGACAAAAAGAAACGTTCAGATAGGGCTAGGCGCATCTTCTATTCTTATGATATTCGTGGTATTATGTATGATGATTTTATCTGTATTGGCATACAATCAGGCCAAGCAGAATTATGATATAGCGAAACGAGAAGCTGTTTATGAAGAAGCTTATAGGAAGGCAGATACAAAAGCTAGTATTTTGTATGAAGTATTAAATACGTATGTGAAAGAAGATGGTTTATTAGATAAGACGTTAGCACGTCTTGATGTACAAGAACAATTTCAAAGTGAAGATGTTCAATACGAACTACAAAATCAAACCATAAGTATACATATCAAAGTAAACGCACAACAATCTTTACAAGTGGTACTTGAACAAGTAGGGGATGAAGTGATTTCAAATAGTTGGAAACTTATTTCGACAGGAGGGCAAACGACATGATCAGTATAGAAGAAATGCTACATCAAGCGATTCAAATGAACGCTTCCGATATCTTCTTGGTAGCAGGTCATCCATATGCATTTAAAGTAAATGGTACCATCATTTCTGTGGGTGAAGATAAATTAAAACCAGAAACAACAGCATCTTTAATTAAAGAAATTTATGGTTATGTTGTACAAAATCGATATGAAGATTTTATTCAGAAAAAGGATGATGATTTTTCATTTTCTATTCCTGATGTTGGGAGATTTCGTTGTAATGTATATATGCAACGTAATTCTCAAGCAGCTGTATTACGTGTTGTGACATTTGATTTACCAGATCCTGTAAAACTTGGTGTTCCAGAAGTTATTACAAATTTATCTTCTGTTAAGAAAGGTTTAATTCTAGTAAGTGGTCCAGCAGGCAGTGGGAAGTCTACGACGCTTGCTTGTATCATTGATAAAATCAATCAGAATAGAAATGTTCATATCATAACAATTGAAGACCCTATTGAGTTCTTACACAGTCATAAACAAAGCATTGTATCACAACGAGAAGTGTATCATGATACGCAAGACTATTTAAACGCCTTACGCAGTGCTTTGCGTGAAGCACCAGAGGTAATACTGGTAGGAGAGATGCGAGACCTTGAAACGATCAATGTATCTGTTACAGCGGCTGAAACAGGTCATCTTATTCTTTCAACACTTCATACCGTAGGTGCAGCGAATACTGTGGATCGTATGATTGATGTATTTCCACCTTCCCAACAACAACAAATACGTGTTCAACTTTCTATGACACTTCATGCGGTTGTGAGTGAACAGTTGGTTCCGACACTTGATGGAGGAATTGTTCCAGTATTTGAAATTATGATTGCGACTCCAGCAATTCGTACTCAAATTCGAGAGGGTAAGATTCATCAAATTGATAACTCTATTGTTGCTGGTAAAGAACAAGGGATGCAATCGATGGATGAAAGCTTGTTTGATTTGTATCAGAAAGGAATCATCTCGAAAGATACTGCTGTATTGTATGCAAATAATGCAGAAAGAATGTCGAAGAAAATTTCATAGAATTGAATAAGTATATAAAGTAGGAAGCTAGGTATGATGTATAGTATCTAGCTTTTTCAATGGAAAAGTAAAAAAAACCGAACACATTGTGTCGGCTTTATTGTTTACATGGAGCAGTTAAGCTACAAGTTACGAACTAGCTTCTCTTTCTATGATAATTATATATTAAATTCTATCAAATTTCAACGGTAATATAGATTATATTAAATAAAAATGATATAATATAACAAATATACAAATAGTAATTTGTGGGGAGTTTTAGAATGAATAATAATGCTTGGAAATGTCCGTATTGTGGAAAAAATTATGCAAATGAAAATCAATTACATTCTTGCAAAGTATATACAGTAGAAGAATTATTAAATGGTAAGGATGTTAAGGTAATAGAATTATATAATCTTCTAGTTGAATTTTTATCAAAGTTAGGAGAGGTTAAGGCAAATATAAATGGTACTTCTGTTCATTTTAGTAATGCAGGACACTTTTCAGCAGTACAGATTAAACAAAATAAATTAAGATTTAATTTTGTAACAGATGAAGAAATAATATCCGAAAGATTTGTAAAGTTTAATAAGTTTTCTAAAAATAGAATGGATTATGTTATAGAAATTTTTAATGCAAAAGATTTAGACAATGAACTTTTAGAATGGTTAAGACACGCATACAAGTTAAAAGGATAATATTATTTAGTTAAGTGAAAGAGAGGAATGTATTATGAAAGAAATTCTATTAACAGTATTGGTAGGAATTATTGTAGCAAGTATAGATATATTGCCAATGATTAAAATGAAACTTGATAAGTATGCAATATCATCTGCATTTACATTTTATTTTGTTATGCCATTTATTATTTACAATTTAACATTATTAGAAAATGTATGGTGGCTAAAAGGTGGATTCATTACACTTGTGTTATCTATTCCCACAACAATTCTTATAGCAAAGGCAGATAAAAAAGGTTGTATTCCGGTAGTTATTATGTCTGTTGTGCTTGGAACTTGCATTGGTATAGCTGGACATTTTTTAGGTTTAATGTAGAGATAAATTACAATTTATCGATTAGATTTATATAGAATCTTATAGACTAAAGACAATGCTACTTTGCATTGTCTTTGTCGGTTTTATCAGGTAATAAATAATACGTTTTTATATCTAGTATTATATCATTGAGATTAGTAATGGTTTTTCTTAAAAACTTTTCATCTTCCACATAACCAATCATATGCATTCTAACTGCAATTTGATTGATTACATTTCCAACTTTTCTAATGGAATTTAGTGATTCATAAAATTCTTCTGGTGGTTTTTCTTTTGGCTTAAAATCTTCTAGTAAAGAACGTATCAAAGCGGAATATGTTAGTCCTGTTTTTTTAGCTTTCCTCTCCATCATTTGCTTTTCATCGTGATCTAGGTATACATTAAATTTCCAATTTCTTTGTCTCATTTTTTTCTCATCCTTTCTTTTTTATCAGGGATTGGGGTTTCCTCATATATGAATTTGTGTGGGAGAACAAATTCAGTGCTGGCTAGTACATCTAAAATATACTTGTCCTCACATATCTTATATAAATATCAGTTCTTTTAAGATAATTTCTTCAGCCATATTTTTATAATTATTTATCAGTTTTACCCATTCAAGCTGATTTAATTCTTTGCTTTTTTCAGCCAGTTTTTTATCTAACTTTTTGTAATTTTCCATTAAAGTTTGTAGTAATAGTTCAGCTTCATTACTAACTGAAACAAGATGATTTATTAGTTCATTTGTCATAAGCAACGTAGTATAAAGTGTCTTATTATTTTCTTTCAGATAGTTAAGTCTTAATCTTCCATACTTGTTAATATCTTTATTACTTTGCTTTTTTAGAGTTAAATTTGGCAATTCATAATCTCCAATTCTTGTATATTCTAATTTCATTTTTTCATCATTTCCTTTCCTATTTTTTAATTTATTTTCTTATGATTTTGGTATTAAGATAAGTTGGTCAATAATATTTTTATTTTCAATATATGGACAACATATTATTCCATCTTCATAAAAATGTTCTTGTAATAGTGTCATATATATTTTTAAATCTAGTTCCGAATATTCTTCTTTTTCAATTCTTGTACTAGAGAAAATATAATAATTATCTTGTAATTTTTCTCTTTCCTTTTTTGTAATTGCTTCTTTATAAATAAAACCTATTTTGTTATTTTGCAAAATATCATTCAAATATTCTAAATATTCATTACTGCTTTTTGAAATAAATTCATCTGTAAATTTTATATTAGTAATTTCAATATTATAGTTTTTATCTCTTGCTATTTCTAAAGAAGTCATGAGTTTGCTAATCATTTCTTTCTTGGCTTTTCTATTCAAACTATCAAATAGAAACGTAAAACCTAACTTATTTTTAAAAATAACTTCATCATTTTCCACTTTACAATTTAGCTTACTCAATAATTCTAGTGTGTAATCTTTAAAGTCATCATCTGGATCAAGTAGTTTCTTTTTCTTGTCTAGCTTATCAATTTCTTTTTTGATAACATCATTTTTATGATTGATTGTTTCAACATTAAGTGATGAAGATAAATATAAATCCACTAACTTTTTCTCTTGCAATTTTAACTTTTCAATAGCCTTATCTATATCTTTAATATCATTTGTTTTGGTAGAATTACAAAAGATAATTTCATTATCCATATCATACATATATCTTGTTAATTCATTTAACATGCGACTTAATTTTTGCTCAATTTTATCTGAACTGTAATGAAGTCCTTTTGATTTACAATTAGGATTTTTACAAGTTAAATGATAATATACTTTTTCTTTTGCTGTGCCACTATGTTTGAATGAATTGGTAGAAGATAGTAGTTTTCCACAGTCAGGACACTTTACAATACCAGTAAATAAATGAATATGTTCCCCATAATTGGAATGCTTATTTTTCTCTAAATTCTTTCTAGTAATAATACAAGTCTTCTCATCAATAATTGGCTCACAATAGTTTTCTACTCTTAAAATATCTTGTGGTTTTCTTTTGTATTTACCATACTCATATATACCAATATAAGTAGAATTAGTAAGTATCTTATAAACTCTGTCGGCTTTCCATTTGCCTTGCTTTAAATAGGTGTTATTCTCTTTTAGAATGGTTGCTATACCTCTTGTTGATTTACCTTCTTTACATAGTTTAAATATCTCTTTAACAATTTGTGCTTCAATTGGTTCTATCTCCAAATGTCCTGTTTCTTTATTTCTAATATAGCCATAAGGTGCCTTTGCTGGGTGCACTTTTTCAAGTGCCATTTCTTCCATAGCCCTTTTAGTTCTTGCTCCAATTTCTTTTCTTTCCCTTTGTCCAAAAACTAAATTCATACCAAATATCATCTCACCATTAGCAGTAGACACGTCATAAGGCTCTAGTATTAGTTCTATCTTAACATCGTGTTCTTCACAGTAATTCAGTAGCCAAAAACCATCATAATTGTTTCTTGTAAGTCTATCTACTTTGATAGCTACTAACTTATCAATTTTCTTTGACTTAATATCTTTTAGTAATCTTTGCATTTCTGGTCTTAATAAATCTTTTCCAGAATGTCCTGCGTCGTTATACATATCAACAATAGTATAATCATTTTTCTCACAGTGTTCCTTAATCATACGAAGCTGTGAATCAATCGAATAACCATTATCTCTTTGGTCATCTGTTGAAACTCTTACATAAATTCCACATCTCATAAAAATCATCTCCTCACTTGTTTCCTCACTAAAAGGAAAAATTGCAAGTCTAAATTTGAAAAAACTTTACTTTTCTATTAGTTTCCTAACTAAAATGGTGTTTTACGAAGTTAAATTGTAAAATCTCTTCATATGTTTCCTCACTGAAACTAAAAAAGTAAAGTCTAAATTTTGATTTTCTTTAAAATTTGTATAATTTCTTTCAGATTGTATTTTTGATGATATTCTTTAATGTAGAATGGTTTACTACTAATTTCATTGACTTGGTATTCTAGTATAGTAAGAGTAATTGGATATGTAATTTGATATTCTGTTGGTGTAATAACTTGTAGATTAGTGTTTAGTAAGTGCTTGATTTTACCTTTTTTTACTTTGTAAGTGTAGTTTTTAATGATTTCTAGTATTTCAGTATTTGGCTTTAATTCTTCGATTACCTTAAATTCAAGCATAAAAAATGTCCTCCTTCCTAGAAAGAGAACATCGTTTTATATAAAAATAAAACTCACGATACCATATTGGTTCGTAAGTTGTCTTCAAATGGAGCGGGTGATGAGAATCGAACTCACGTAGTCAGCTTGGAAGGCTGAAGTTCTACCATTGAACTACACCCGCATTTCTATTGCCTTAATAATATACAATAAATTGATTATAATTTCAATACTTTTCGTAAAAAAAGTATAAAAAAGTTTCGCTTTGTGAACGAAACTTTTTTGAGATTATTATTTATGCGGGATTACATTAATGATTCTATCCGCAAGTACAGTGAAAGGCATCGTTTGTAACCAAACTTTTCCTGGTCCTTGTAAGGTAGCTAAGAAGAAACCTTCTCCACTTAGGAATTTGTTCTTCAATCCTTTTACGGTTGTGATTTCAAATTGTACAGACTCTTCGAAGATGGCAACATATCCTTGATCCACTTTAATCAATTCTCCAGGTGCTAATTCTTTTTCTACAACATCTCCATCGATTTCTAAGAAGACAGTTCCAGGTCCTTGGATTTTTTGCAAGATAAATCCTTCTCCACCGAAGATTCCTGCACCTAAACGTTTTCTAAAGAATGTAGTCAATTGAATGGTATCTTCTGCAGCAAGGAATGCAGATTTTTGTACTATTTTTGATTCCCCTTCTGCAAGAGTAAGGGCTACAATCTTTCCAGGAAAACTAGAACCAAAAGCAATTTCTGCTTGATCACGAGGACTTGTATACGTAGTCATGAAAATAGATTCTCCACTAAATGCACGTCCGATACCTTTCATCAGACCTCCACGAGTATTGCTATCCATATCAAAACCATCATCCATCCAACACATACCACCAGATTCTGTAAACATCTTTTCGTTCTTGTCTAATTTACAGACAACAACAGGGAGTTGTCCCCCAACGATTTCATATTTCATAAGGTTACCTTCTTTCTATAATGTAATCATATAGGATAAATATGTATTATTCAATGAAATTATGCGTATTGGAAATAAATATTGTAATTCTTTTTAAAAAGACATAAACTTATACTAGGTGATTATATGAAAATAGGAATTATAGGGCTAGGAAAAATAGCCAAACGTGTAGCAAAAGGAGTACAGTATGCACATAATGCTGAACTGTATGCTGTTGCAAGTAGAAATTTAGAG
Source organism: Amedibacillus sp. YH-ame10 (assembly GCF_053848885.1). NCBI lineage: Bacteria > Bacillati > Bacillota > Erysipelotrichia > Erysipelotrichales > Erysipelotrichaceae > Amedibacillus > Amedibacillus sp. YH-ame10. The sequence continues at coordinate 33,941 of NZ_JBSPFA010000016.1, read as the reverse complement.
AATGCAAATGAATTTAAAGAGAACTTTGGGGCAAGTGTTGCATATGGAAGTTATGAAGAGCTTTTATCTGATGATAACGTAGAACTCGTATATATATGTACTCCAAATGTATTACATAAAGAACATATTATGTTGTGTTTAAAATATCGTAAACATGTATTATGTGAAAAACCTTTTGTAAGTAATCAAGAACAATTACAAGAGTGTTTTTCATATGCCAAACAACAAGGATGTTTCTTGATGGAAGCCGAAAAAACGTTGTTTACACCATTGAATCAGAAATTGAAAAAGATGGTAGAAGAAGGTGTGATTGGTAAATTACGCTATATTGAAGCAGGGTATTGTACCAAAATGGATGTAGAAGAATATCCAAAAGATAGCTGGTTGTTTCGAAAAGAAGATGGTGGAAGTTTTTACGATGTAGGTGTGTATCCGATTTGTTATGCCAACCTTTTTGCGAATGCTTCTTTAGCGCATGTAGAAGTGATGAAACAAAATAGTGCTTATGCAGGTATCGATATACTTACGCAAGCAATGTTGGGGTATGAAAATGGTGTGATGGCATACGTTAGAAGTAGTTGGGGAGTAGATATGATCAATCAAGGATATCTATATGGAGATGAGGGTGTTATCATAACAGAAAATTTTTGGAAATCAACAAGTGCAATCCTCAGAAAAGACGGGAAAGATACACGTATTGAAGTTTCTATGGAAAGTGATTTTACGGGAGAAATTGAACATGCTGTGGATTGTATACAACAAGGATATTTACAAAGTCCGATTCTTTCTCAAGAACGAAGTGAACAAATTATGAAAGTTTTAGAAGAAATGCATGTGTGCAATTGCGTTCATGAGGAAAAAAGTGTAAAATAACCATAAGAAATTTGGAGGAATAGATATGAAAATTGAAACAAAGTGTCTGCATGCGGGTTATGAACCAAAAAATGGAGAACCTAGAGTATTGCCGATTGTACAAAGTACAACGTATGTATATGATAGTGCTGCTGAAGTAGCAGCAATCTTTGATGATCCAACAAAAGGATTGTGTTATTCAAGATTTGGAAATCCAACAGTTATGGCAGTAGAAGAAAAAATTGCGGCTTTAGAAGGTGGCGTTGGAGCGATGTGTACAACATCTGGACAAGCTGCGACTTTGTTGTCTATTTTGAATATTTGTGAAGCAGGAGATAGTATTGTTAGTACTCCTCAAATTTATGGGGGAACAATCAATTTATTTTCATTTACGTTAAAGAAATTAGGAATTGAATGTATTTACGTAGACGCTGCTTCTAGCGATGAAGAAATTAAAGCGGCTTTCAAACCTTCTACAAAATTGGTGTTCGGAGAAACCATCGCAAATCCAGCACTGACTGTGTTTGATATTGAACGATTTGCGAAGATTGCGCATGATATGAAGGTTCCATTGATTATGGATAATACATTTGCAACTCCAATCTTATGTAATCCATTTGAATTTGGAGCGGATATTGTGATTCATTCTACAAGTAAATACATGGATGGTCATGCTGTTCAAGTTGGTGGTGTTATTGTAGATAGTGGGAAATTTGATTGGACAAATGGAAACTTCCCATCTCTTTGTGAACCAGATGAATCATATCATGGAATTTCCTATACACAATCATATGGGAATATGGCATATATCATCAAAGCGAGAATGCAATTGATGAGAGATTTTGGGGTGTATCCAGCAGCTCACTCAGCGTTCTTATTAAACTTAGGACTAGAAACATTACATGTACGTATGAAACAGTATTGTGAAAATGCAATGGTTGTGGCGAAATATTTAGAAGCGAGCGATAAAGTGGAAAGAGTCATTTATCCTGGATTAGAATCGGATGCAAATTATGCACTCGCTCAAAAATACTTAAAAGGTTGTAGTGGTGTTATCTCTTTTATCATTAAAGGTGGAAGACCAGTTGCAGCAAAATTCATGGATTATTTAAAACTTGCGTCCAATGAAGTTCATGTGGCAGATATTCGTACGTGTGTTCTTCATCCAGCAAGTGAAACACATCGTCAATTAAGTGATGAACAACTTGTGGCAGCGGGTATTGATGGAGGAATGGTTCGTTTCTCTGTTGGACTTGAAAACGTAGAAGATATCATCGATGATTTAAAACAAGCATTTGCACAGATTTAGTTAAAGAGGTGAAGAGTAGTGCCAATCAATATACCAAATGGCTTACCAGCAAAAGAGATACTGGAAAGTGAAAAAATATTCGCATTAGAAGAAGAAGTCGCAAACCATCAGGATATTCGTCCGTTAAAGATTGCAATTTTGAATCTTATGCCTAAGAAGATTGAAACAGAAACACAGATTCTTCGTTTGATTTCAAAATCACCTTTACAGGTAGATATTGATTTTATGAAGGTAGGGAATCATGTTTCAAAAAATACAAGTGCAGACCATCTTCTAAAATTCTATGATGATTTTGAAGTGTTAAAACATAACAATTACGATGGTTTAATTATTACGGGAGCACCTGTAGAGCACTTGGAATATGAAGATGTTGATTATTGGGAAGAGTTATGTGAAATCATGGAATGGAGTAAACATCATGTGTTTTCAACCATTCATATTTGTTGGGGAGCACAAGCTGGATTGTATTATCACTATGGAATTCAAAAACATGTGTTAGAAGATAAAGTGTTCGGTATCTTTCCACAGATTTTATGTGATGAATACAATTTCTTAACCAATGGATTTGATGAACTACATAATACTCCACATTCTCGTCATACAGCGATTGATGAAGATGCTCTTTCAAAGATTAATACACTAGAAGTTTTATCGAAATCAGATGTCACAGGATCCAATATCGTTGCGACGAAAGATTTTCGTGAAGTATATATCTTGGGACATTTAGAATATGGAAAAGAAACATTATCACAAGAATATTTCCGTGATTTAAATCAAGGAAAGCCAATTCAAATTCCATTCAATTATTTTCCAGAGGATGACCCCGAAAAAGAACCTGTCTTTAAATGGCGTTCTCATGCGAATTTGTTGTATCGTAACTGGTTAAATTATGTGTATCAAATGACACCATTTGATTTAAATGATATTAAATAGCTGATGTATTGGCTATTTTTTTATTTTGTTGGATTTCATTATTTTTGATTACGTTGTATAATACATACAGAGAATGTAGACTAACTAGAGGAAAAAGGAGAGATAACATTATGGAATTTAGGGTGTTAAATGAGAATTACAAACCATCTTTATTAGGGTTTGGATGTATGCGATTTCCACTTGATCAAGATGGGAAGATTGATGAAGTAGAAGCTGAAAGAATGTTGGACCATGCGATTGTAAATGGAGTAAACTATATCGATACTGCTTTTCCATATCATGGAGGAGATAGTGAACCATTTGTAGGAAGAGTTTTGAAGAAGTATGAGCGTTCTAGTTATTATTTGACCACTAAGATGCCATTGTGGAATGTTGAAACATTAGAAGAAGCCAAAGCAATGTTTGAAAACCAATTGAAACGATTGGATGTAGACTATGTAGATTTTTATTTATTGCATGCAATGGATAAAGAAAAATGGGAAAAAGCAAAAGCATTGGGTGTTGTTACATATTGTGAGGAATTAAAAGCGCAAGGGAAGATACGAAATCTAGGTTTTTCCTTTCATGATGAATATGAAGTATTCGAAGAAATGTTAACGTATCGTACATGGGATTTCTGTCAAATCCAATACAATTATATAGATACAGATATTCAAGCAGGAGATAAAGGATATGAGTTAACTGAAAAGATGGGTGTACCAGTTATCATTATGGAACCAATCAAAGGTGGTTCCTTATCCTTTTTACCTGAAGATGTAGCTTGTAAATTTACAGACTATGCACCAGATAAAAGTATTTCATCTTGGGCGCTTCGTTGGGTAGGAAGTAAGCCAAATGTAAAAGTTATCTTAAGTGGAATGTCTACCTTTGCGCAAGTGGAAGATAATTTACGAACATTTGATCAATTTCAACCGTTGCATGCGGAAGAAGAGATGTTAGTGAAAGAAGTTGCGAAAACAATCAAAGAAAGAACAATGAATGGTTGTACGGGATGTGAATATTGTATGCCTTGTCCATTTGGTGTACAAATTCCTAAAAACTTTAAACTTTGGAATGAATATTCCAAATATAGAAATCAACCAGCTACCCATAAAGCATATTTTGATACGATGCAAGAGCAAGAACGAGCAGCAAACTGCCAACAATGTGGGAAATGTGAAACCTTATGTCCACAACAAATTCATATTCGCGAAGATTTAAAACAAATGCATCAAGATATGATAACAAAAGTTAAATAATCTTTTCTCGCAGATGAATGCAAGGCATTTGTCTGCTTTTTCTATGCTCTCATGGGTATTTGTGCTTACCAACTTGTAGGCATATGGATACACTAGGCATAGGAGGGAAGAAATGAAAACACTACTGGATGTCAAATTAGAAGAAGAAGTCCTGATTCACCATATCGAACAAGAACCTTTTATGAAGCGTAGATTGATGGATTTGGGATTTGTGGATAGAGTGAAAGTCATGCCTGTCTTAAATAGTCCTAGTAAGAAAATGAGAGCGTATCTTATGAAGGGGTGTAAGATTGCATTACGTGATGAAGAAAGCAGAGGGATATACGTAATAGAACAGGGGGAAGAGAATGCTGTTTGAGAAACTGATTGCGGAGAATGATAAAATTAATGCATGTTACAAACAGGAAACCATGGGTTATACAATTGCGCTTTTAGGCAATCCTAACGTAGGGAAGAGCACTGTTTTTAACGCCATGACGGGGATGAATCAGCATACAGGGAATTGGCCAGGGAAAACAGTAGAATTAGCAAATGGATACTTTACTCATAAATCCATGCGTCATAAAATGGTAGATTTACCAGGTACGTATTCATTACTAGCACATTCTAGTGAAGAGGAAGTGACGCGTAACTTTATTTGTTTTGAAAAGTGTGATGTTTGTATGGTGGTTTGTGATAGTACTTGTTTGGAACGCAATCTAAATTTAGTGCTGCAGACGTTAGAAATTAGCCACCAAGTCATCGTAATTTTAAATTTGATGGATGAAGCTGAAAAAAAGAATATTACAATTGATGATAAAAGACTTCAAGAGATTTTGCATGTAGAAGTAGTGAAGATGAGTGCTCGAAATGAAAAAGATTTCAATGAATTAAAAAATGCAATTGAACAAGTAGGAAAGAGTGTCGTTGGCTATCAAGAAGCAATTGTAACCTATCCAGAAATATTGGAACACGCACTACAGAAATTGGAAGATATCATAGAATGTGAACAATTATCTCCACGCTTTGTAGCACTTAAATTGTTAGATCCTAATGTGGATTCAAAAACATTCTATGAGAAGATAAAAAATCCAGAAGAAGTGAAAGAACTATGTGATGTTTTATTGAAACAACTGGATAATGAGGGGATTCTTTCTAATTATGAAGAGATTGTTGTACGTGCAATTCATAATAAAGCAAAAGATATTAGTAATGAATGTATTATATTCAACAATGATCGCTATCAAGAACGTGATTTGAAAATTGATCGTATTTTGACAAGTAAGCGTTCTGGTTTTTTATGGATGATTGTATTGTTGTGTGTAATATTCTGGATTACCATATCAGGTGCAAATATTCCAAGCGCTATGTTGAGTACAATGTTTGGACACTTTGAAGATTGGTTGCATATGGTGTTTACCCAGATGGATGTATCCACTCCTATTCAAGGGTTTGTAGTCGATGGAGTGGTGAAGACATGTGGATGGGTGATATCTGTCATGTTGCCACCCATGGCCATTTTCTTTCCTTTGTTTACATTGTTGGAAGACTTTGGTTATCTTCCACGTATTGCGTTTAACTTGGATGGTTTCTTTCAACGGGCAAGTACTTGTGGGAAACAAGCACTTACCATGTGTATGGGCTTTGGTTGTAATGCGGTTGGAGTAAGTGGTGCACGTATTATTGATAGCCCAAGAGAGCGTTTAATAGCGATTCTAACAAATGTATTTGTACCTTGTAATGGAAGATTTCCCACACTAATAGCAATCATTACGATGTTTTTTACAGGAATTGTGGTGGCACCATGGGATGGAGTAGTATCAACCCTTTTGTTAACAGGTGTGATTTTATTTGGGGTGTTCTTGACACTTGTGATTTCTAAACTATTATCCAAAACCATATTAAAAGGAGTTCCATCTAGTTTTACGTTAGAACTTCCTCCATATCGCAAACCACAATTCACTAAAGTGATTGTGCGTTCCATTTTTGATCGTACTTTGTTTGTGTTGGGAAGAGCAATAAGTGTCGCAATTCCAGCAGGGGCATTTATTTGGTTGTTGGCTAATGTGCAATATGATGGGATTACATTGTTGAAGTATATCGCAGATTTTCTAGATCCATTTGCTTCTTTAATGGGGTTAGATGGTGTTATCTTAATGGCGTTTATCTTAGGGTTTCCAGCGAATGAAATTGTTGTGCCTATTATCATCATGGCATATATGGCAAATGGTTCCATGATGGATATCAGTGATTTAGGAGTGTTAAAAATTTTGTTTGTTTCCAATGGTTGGACCTGGGTAACTGCTATATGTACCTTGTTGTTTTCACTTGTTCATTTTCCTTGTGCCACAACCTTATTGACCATACGAAAAGAAACAGATGGTTGGAAATGGACCATATTAGCATTTGTATTACCAACCGTATTGGGAATACTTCTTTGTATGAGCGTGAATTTAATAGCACATATATTTATATAGAATTTAAAATAAAACAAATCACTATATCATCTGTGATTTGTTTTATTTATGTACAATTAGCATGTTATAAAATGTATTGTATACAAATTATTTTTTGTTATAATGAATATATAAGATGTACATAGACGAAAGCTATAAATAAAGGAGGAATCATTAAATGGGGACTATAGAAAAAACACATTTGATATTAAAGGGTTGGAAAAATAAATCTACTTTCAAGTATAAGGGTACAGATATATATTATACTGAGGAAATCATGAGGTATAGAAGGAATGAATGGATATACAGGATACTTATTAGTTGTACTTGGCTTCCTGGTATGTTGATTTTTGGAGTATCCTATCGATTACCAACCGTATGGTATTTATTATTATTGATTCTTCCATATTTACTTATATATCCATTTACTTGGATAGCTCTGTATCTTCATAAAATTGAACTGGAAATTAACTAAAAAAGAATGGCGATTGCCATTCTTTTCAATAATATAGTTAGCGTTTAACGATAACTGCAGTTCCTTGTCCTCCACCGATACATAGAGAAGCAAGACCTGTTTTTGCGTCACGTTTTAACATTTCGTGAATTAAGGAAACGAAGATTCTGTTTCCAGAAGCACCAACTGGGTGACCTAATGCAATGGCACCACCGTTTACGTTTACTTTAGACATGAATTCATCGCGGTTAACTCCGTGTTCTTCAACTAATTCATGAACAACACCTAATGCTTGCGCTGCGAATGCTTCATTTAATTCTACTAATTCAACATCAGATAGGTTCATTTCAGCATCTTTTAATGCATGACGGATTGCTGGAGTAGGACCTAATCCCATTGTTAATGGATCAACACCACCTTGACCGATACCAATGATTTCGCATAATGGAGTTAAGTTGTATTTTTTAACTGCATCTTCGCTTGCTAATAATACGAAGCTAGCACCATCATTGATTCCAGAAGCATTACCAGCAGTAACAGAACCATCTTTAACGAAAGCTGGACGAAGACCTGCTAATTTTTCTGGAGTTGATTTACGGTTAGGATGTTCATCTGTATCAAATGTTACAGTTTCTTTTCTTAATTTTACTTCAACTGGTACGATTTCATCTTTGAAACGTCCACCATCTACTGCAGCGATTGCTTTGGATTGAGAAGCGTATGCTAATGCATCCTGCATTTCACGAGTAATACCGTATTTGTTAGCGATATTTTCTGCAGTGATACCCATATGAATATTATTGAATGCATCTGTTAATGCATCATAGATCATGTGGTCAACACATTTGAAATCACCCATTTTGTTTCCTGTACGAGTGTTCGCAGGAATTAAGTAAGGTGCTCCTGACATAGATTCAACACCACCAGCAACAACGATTTCGTTGAAACCAGTTTGGATAGACATTACACCTTCCATAACAGTTCTTAAACCTGATCCACAAACCATGTTTAATGTGTGAGCACATACTGTTTCAGGAATTCCAGCAAGAATAGAAACCTGACGTCCAACGTTTTGTCCAAGTCCTGCCCCTAATACATTACCACAAAGAACTTCGTCTACATTTTCAGGTGCAACTTTTGCATCTTCTAATAAAGCTTTTACAACAGTAGCCCCTAGGTCTGCAGCTTTAACAGTAGTTAAAGAACCCAAGAAACTTCCGATTGCGCTACGTTTAGCACTTACTACATAAGTCTTTCTCATTTTTCTCTACCTGTCTTTCTTTTAAATACGCATCTTTATTTGCGTTTCAATACATAAATAATAGTAAAGGTTTTAAACTTGTTTGTCAATAACTTACGAAAACTTTCACAAGTTAAAATTCGGTTACATTTCATGGAAGAAATTGTAAGCGATTTCGTTAATTTCTCCTATCACTCGAGTCGCCTCATTTCCTAGGCTTGTCATAATCGTAATTAGATAGGGATGTTCTCCATAAACAATTCCCATAGCATTCTCATATGTTTCATAGGATCCATATTTTTGAGCGATTTGTACATCTAAATTTTTACCTAAATAATCCTGTGGATATACGAGTTTCATATGTTGAATTAAGGTTGTATAAGTGGAGGCGTGTTGATAGAGATATTGTAAAACATCAGTTGCATAAGAAGCAGGGAATACATTTTCTTCATAAAAAGATGCATTAAAAGTTTTGGTACTATATTTCTCGATTAGCGTTCGATAGGTTGTCCAACCTCCTAAATGCTCAAACAATATGTGGGCGGCAGTATTATCAGAATACACAATCATATCGTAAAGCAATTCTTCTATACCTATATAAGAACCAATACCATACGTACTAGCTATAGGTCCTCCTTCTTCATAACAATCTTCGCTATACAAAAGGGTGTCTTCTAAAGATATGGTACCTTCCTCGATGTGTTCATAATATAACATGGCAAGGGGAACTTTATATAGACTCGCTGAAAACATATCCTCATTTGCATATAGTTGATAGGATTGTTGGGTAGAAGGATCATATATAGCAATGGAAATTTGATGTTCGAGGATTTCGTTTTCATCCAGATAGATAGTTATACGCTCTAAAAGAGTAGTTTCAGTTAAAGTTTCTTGTATATTCGTATTTGTGGAGGAGTTCTTATTTGTGTTGGAATATACTTCTTGTTGTGGAAGTATATTGAACACAATGAAAATTGTGCAGAGAATAAGGCAGGGGAGAGATGAAATAAAGATAGCTTTTTTAGTAAATTTTATTTTCATGATAGTGGACTCCTTTTATGAAACAACAGTGAAATTAGAAAGAATACTTTCTACTTCTATTGTAGTTTTCTAAGGTGAATAAAATGTGATGGAATGAGAAAGAACATATGATATTTCAAAGAACAATCTAGGAAATGATAGGAGAAAGAAAATATCATGAGGAGCAATGCAAGAACTATGATTTTATAATGTAAACGCTAACATTTAAGAGAACAAAAAGAACTTGTTAAAATATTAACAATTAAGGTTGACTATGATGTTATTCAGTTATAAAATGGTAAAGGATACAAGGCAATATGATTACTATCCGTTTTCTTAAGATTCCATAAGAGTATACATTTTATGGAACGATGTTCAAAAAAATAGGAGAGGAGAACATTTATGGACTTCATGTTAACAGAACAACAAAAAATGATGAAAAAGCTATTTTCCGAGTTCGCTGAAAAAGAAGTAAAGCCGATCGCGGGAGAAATCGACGAAGAAGAACGTTTCCCAAGAGAAACCGTTGTTAAAATGGTGGATTGCAAAATGTTGGGAATTCCATTCTCAAGAGAATTTGGTGGAGCAGGTGCTGATTACCTGAGCTACATTCTTGCAGTTGAAGAATTAAGTAAAGTTTGTGGTACAACAGGTGTTATTTTATCTGCACATACTTCATTGGGAACTTTCCCAATCGATGCATTCGGTACTCCAGAACAGAAAGCAAAATATATGCCAGACTTATGTACAGGTAAAAAATTAGGGGCTTTCGGTTTAACTGAACCTAATGCAGGTACAGATGCTGCTGGTCAACAAACTACAGCTGTTAAAGATGGTGATGATTACATTATCAATGGATCTAAAATCTTTATTACAAATGCTGGTGAAGCAGATATCTATGTTATCTTTGCAATGACTGATAAATCTCAGGGTACTAGAGGTATTTCTGCATTTATCCTTGAAAAAGGTATGCCAGGATTTACAATTGGTAAACATGAGAAAAAATTAGGAATCCGTGCTTCTGCAACTTGTGAGTTAATCTTTAACAACGTACGTGTTAGCAAAGATCACTTGTTAGGTCAAGAAGGTAAAGGATTTAAGATTGCCATGCAAACTCTTGATGGAGGACGTATTGGTATCGCTGCACAGGCTTTAGGTATTGCTCAGGGAGCAATCGACGAAACTGTTGCTTATGTAAAATCTCGTAAACAATTCGGACGTGCAATTGCAAAATTCCAGAATACTGCATTCCAATTAGCAGATATGCAGACAAAGACAGATGCAGCTCGTTTATTGGTATACAATGCCGCTATGGCAAAAGAAAACGGTCAGCCTTATACATACGCTGCTGCAGAAGCAAAATTATTTGCTGCTGAAGTTGCAATGGAAGTTACAACAAAAGCTGTTCAGTTATTAGGTGGATACGGATATACACGTGACTACCCAGTTGAACGTATGATGCGTGACGCTAAGATCACTGAGATCTACGAAGGTACTTCTGAAGTACAACGTATGGTTATTAGTGGTGCAATGTTGAACAAATAATAGAGAAAGGAAACGTTAAATCATGAAAATTATCGTTCTTGTAAAACAGGTTCCGGATTCAACTGAAATCCGTGTAGACAAAGTAACAGGTACTCTTATTCGTGCTGGTGTACCAAGTATCATCAACCCAGATGACTTAGCTGGTGTTGAAGCAGCATTACAGTTAAAAGAAAAAACTGGTGCTACAATTACTATCGTATCTATGGGGCCTCCAATGGCAGCAGATATGTTAAAAGAATTATATGCTCGTGGAGTAGATGAATGTATCTTAGTAACAGACCGCGCATTCGCTGGTGCTGATACTTGTGCAACTTCTTCAACTCTTGCAGCTGTATTGAACAAAACAGGTTATGACTTGATTATTGCTGGACGTCAGGCAATCGATGGAGACACTGCTCAGGTAGGTCCTCAGACTGCAGAACGTTTAGGAATCCCTCAGGTTACTTATGTAGATGAAATCATTGATATCAATGACAAGATTATTACAGTTAAAAAATCATTAGAAGACTGTGAAGAAATCTTAGAAGCAAAATTGCCTTGTGTATTAACTACTTTAAGTGGAATGAACAACCCTCGTTATATGAACTGTAACGATATCGTTGACTCTTTCTCTAAAGAAGTTAAAATCATGACATTTGCAGACTTAGGAATTGACGCAAGCCTTGTTGGTTTAGCTGGATCTCCTACAAAAGTACACAGTACATTTACAAAAGATGTTACAGCTGAAACTGAAACATTTACATTACCTGCTGATGAAGCAGCTAAATTAATTGCGAAAACTTTAAAAGAAAAGCAATTAATTACGAAATAGGAGGTAAGCGAACATGGCGAAATTTGAAGGATACAAAGATATTTACGTTTTTGTTGAACAGAAAAACGGTGAAGTTGCAAACGTTGGTTATGAATTGATCAGCGAAGCTAGAAAACTGGTTGCTTCTATTCCTCACATGAACTTCCAGGTTGCTGGTGTTATTTTAGGACACAACATCAAAGACAAAGCAAACGATATCATCAAACATGGTGCTGATAAAGTAATCGTTGTAGATGATGCATTATTAGAAGGTTATTCTACTCAGTTCTATGCTGATGCATTGACACAAGTAATTAACACTTTCAAACCAGACAGTTTCTTAACAGGAGCAACTGTATTGGGTCGTGACTTGGCTCCACGTGTTGCTGCTCGTTTAAATGCAGGTCTTACTGCAGATGCTACGCAGATTGCAATGGATCCTGATAAAACAGACGAAGCTTTATTATTAGTAACTCGTCCTACTTTCGGTGGTAACTTATTTGGTACTATCATTTGTCCAGATACTCGTCCACAAATGGCAACCATTCGTCCAAATGTATTCTCAATGGATCCAGTAGATGAAGCACGTACTGGTGAAGTAGTAGAATTCACACCTGAATTTGCTGATAAAGACGCAAAAGTTGTTTTAAAGAAAGTAATCGAAAAAGTAGTTGAAGGAATTGATATTACAAAATGCGATATCTTAGTTGGAGCTGGCCGTGGTGCTGAAGACTGCTTAGATATGGTAGAAGCTGTTGCTAACGAATTAGGTGGGGCAATGTGTGTAAGTCGTGCTGTTGTTGATGATGGGTTTGCTGATAAAGCAATCCAGGTTGGTCAAACTGGTAAGACTGTACGTCCTAGCCTTTACATCGCATGTGGTATTTCTGGAGCATGTCAGCACGTAGCTGGTATGGAAAAAGCGGATATGATCATTGCGATTAACCGTGATCCACAAGCTGAAATCTTCAACATTGCAAACATGGGATTTGTTGGTGATGTAAAAGAAGTACTTCCAGCATTAAAAGAAGAAATCATCGCTGTTAAAAAAGCATAATTAGGTTTTATAACAAGAAGGGAATCTTTCCTTCTTGTTTCTAATAACATAAAGGAGAACTTAAACATGAAAAAAGTTGGTGTAATCGGCGCAGGAACAATGGGCCAAGGTATTGCAAACGCATTTGCTTCAAACGGTTACGATGTAACAGTATGTGACATCAAACTTGAATGGGCACAAGGTGGTATTGACAAAATTGCAGGTAAATTAGATAAATTAGTTGCAAGAGAAAAAATGACTGCTGATGCAGCAAACGCTGTAAAAGCAAACTTGAAAGCTGGAGAATACAAAGACTTAGCTGACTGCGATTTAGTAGTAGAAGCAGTTCTTGAAAAAATGGAAGTGAAAAAAGAATTATTCACTGCATTGGATGAAATCTGTAAAGATTCTTGTATCTTTGGTTCTAACACATCTTCTCTTTCTATTACAGAAATTGCAACTGGAATCAAACACAATGTAATTGGTATGCATTTCTTCAACCCAGCAGATCGTATGAAACTAGTAGAAGTAATTTCTGGTATCAACACTCCAGTTGAAACTAAAAATGCAATCATTGAAATCTCTAACTCTTTAGGAAAAACTCCAGTAGAAGTTGCTGAAGGTCCAGGATTCGTTGTAAACCGTATCCTTATTCCTATGATCAACGAAGCTGCTTGTATTCTTCAAGAAGGAATCGCTTCTGTTGAAGACATCGATACTGCTATGAAACTAGGTGCTAACCATCCAATGGGACCTTTAGCATTAGGTGATTTAGTTGGTTTAGATATCGTTGAAGCAATCATGGATGTACTTTACAATGAAACAGGTGACACAAAATATCGCTGCTGTACTTTAATTAGAAAAATGGTACGTGGTAAGAAATTAGGTCAGAAAACTGGCGTAGGATTCTACGACTACTCTAAATAATTAAACAAAACATACGTGAATCTATAATTGCCATCCATGGAAATTGTGGGTTCACGCTTTTAAAAGGAGAGGAAAACTAACATGGAAACTATTTTATTAACTACTGAAGGACATGTTGCTACTATCACAATCAACCGTCCACAAGCTTTGAACGCATTAAGTACTTTGGTATTAACTGAATTAAATCAAGCATTAGATGAAGTAAATGCAAACAATGATGTATATGCAGTTGTAATTACAGGTGCAGGAGAAAAATCATTCGTAGCTGGTGCTGATATTGCTGAAATGAAAGACAAAGATGTAAAGGCTGCTGCTGAATACGGAGAATTTGGAAATGCAGTATTGCGTAAAATTGAAACATTCCGTTGTCCAGTTATCGCTGCAATCAATGGATTTGCACTTGGTGGTGGGTGTGAACTTGCTATGAGCTGTGATATTCGTGTTGCAAGTGAAAATGCTGTATTCGGTCAACCTGAAGTTGGTTTGGGTATCACTCCAGGATTTGGTGGAACACAACGCCTTGCTCGTTTAGTTGGTGCAGGAATTGCAAAAGAAATGATTTTTGGTGCTCGTAACATTAAAGCGGATCGTGCGTATGCTATCGGTTTGGTAAATAGTGTTGTAGCTAGTGAAGAATTGATGCCTACAGTTATGAAAATGGCAAATGGTATTGCTAAAAATGCTCCAATTGCTGTTGCTTATTCTAAAAAAGCAATCAATGAAGGTTTACAAACAGATATCGATGGTGGTATTGCAGTAGAAGTTAGAGAATTCTCTAATTGTTTCGCTACTGAAGACCAAACTTATGGTATGACTTGCTTCCTTGAAAAAGCAAAAGAAAAGACATTCTCAAACAAATAGGATACTATAAAGGAAATATACGAATATAGTATAAAGGAGGTAAATCGTTATGGGTAAAGTAATGAGTCTTGAACAAGCAGTTTCTATGATACCAGATAACGCTACTGTTGGTGTTGGTGGTTTTATTGGATGTGGACATCCTCAAGAATTTTCAGTAGGAATTGAAGAATCATTCCTTAAGAGTGGTCATCCTAATAATATGACTATTATGTTTTCTGCGGGAATTGGTGATGGAACTGATAATCTAGGGTTGAATAAGCTTGGTCATGAAGGTCTATTGAAAAGAATTATAGGAGGTCATTGGGGTTTGATTCCAAAACTTCAAAGACTAGTATTTGAAAATAAGGTAGAAGGTTATAATCTACCACTTGGGACAATTTCATTAATGTTCCGTGATATTGCGGGACATCGCGCAGGAACGTTTACCAAAATTGGCTTAAAAACATTTGTTGACCCTCGTTTAGAAGGGGCAAAGATGAACGAACGTTCAAAAGATGATTTAATTGAATTGGTAACCATTGATAATGAAGAATGGTTACGTTATAAACCGTTCCCGGTGAATGTTGCACTTATCCGCGCAACATATTGTGATGAAAATGGAAATGCAACAATGGAGAAAGAAGCAGCTACATTGGATTCTTTATCCATTGCACAAGCAGCAAAAAACTCTGGTGGTATCGTATTACTACAGGTTGAAAAAGTTGTGAAAAACGGTACCTTAGATCCTAGAATGGTAAAAATTCCAGGAATCTATGTAGATGGTATTGTTGTTTCTCGTCCAGAGAATCATATGCAAACATATGCTGAACAATACAATCCTGCACTAAGTGGAGAAGTGAAAGTACCTGTGAACTCTATTGAACCAATGAAATTGAGTGAGCGTAAGGTAATTTGTCGCCGTGCAGCAATGGAATTAAATCCAGAAGCAATTATCAATCTTGGTATTGGTATGCCAGAGGGAATAGCTAATGTCGCTAATGAAGAAGGATTGCCTGGTCTTAAACTAACGGTTGAGGCAGGTGGAATCGGTGGAGTTCCTATGGCAGGAACTGCATTTGGTACATGTACAAATCCTGATGTAATTATCGATCAACCATATCAGTTTGACTTCTATGATGGAGGAGGACTTGGTCAGGCATTTTTAGGATTAGCAGAGTGTGACAAAGATGGAAATATCAATGTAAGTCGCTTTGGACCTAAAATCGCTGGATGTGGAGGATTCATTAATATAACACAAACTGCACCTGTTGTTGTATATTGTGGAACATTTACTGCGAGTGGATTGAAAATTGCATTTGAAGATGGAAAACTGCAAATTTTACAAGAAGGTAAAATTAAAAAATTCAAAAATGAAGTAGAGCAAATTACATTCTCAGCAGAATTTGCGACTGATACAGGACAGAAAGTGTTATATGTTACAGAACGTGCTGTATTTGAATTGATCGAAGGGAAATTAACTTTGGTGGAGGTTGCACCTGGTATTGACCTTGAAAAAGATGTATTAGCTCATATGGAATTTAAACCAGCAATTTCTAAGGATTTAAAATTGATGGACGAACGTCTATTTAGACCAGAAACTATGGGGTTAAAATAAAATCGAAGTAGGAATCGAAAGATTCCTATTTTTTTTTGAAAGTGATGAAGCTTATAAATACAGGGGATTATAGAATGAAAACTTCTATTATTAAGATATCTTAAGGTAACTTTTCTTGTTGATTATTACAAAACTTGTAATAATTAAGGTATACTATTTATAGAGATGGAGGAACTATGGTAAAAGGAAAAAGAAAGAATAAAATTCGTTACAAAAGATTAGCGCTTGTCATTGTGGTTTTCATCCTATTGATTGGTGTATTGGGGTTTGGAATATCTATGCTTCTCAATAATGATCCATATGCTAAATATGATATATATGAAGAAGACAATAAACGTGCAGGAACTATGGAACATTATATGAAAACGGAAGATGATAAATATCACCATTCATTTTATTATCCAAAGTTTGAGGATGAAGCTTTAAATAAAATTATTGCATCATATAAGGATAAGAATTTGACTTATAAGGATTCGAAAGGAATGTATTATACTAATGTAGATTACAGTAGTGATGAAGTGTTTGAACAATATATTACACTATCCTTTCACAAAACAGTTAAAAATGAAGAGGAAAAAGTTTTACAGGAAAGTTGGGAGTATATAAACTACGATAAGAAAGCAAAGAAAGTCCTAACTGTAAATGATGTATTAAGGCGTGAATATATAACGATGATGAAAAAAAATCATGGTGATATAGCAGTAGATAGTATTAAGATGAGTAACCTCAATCAATTTCTAATTGGGAAGGAAGAAATCGTGTTCCACATAGATGGAAAAAAATTGCCTATTAAGTACAAAGATTATGCAAAGTATATCAAACTTAAAAATAGTAAAATTGATTCTTTGTACCAACAAGAAACAATCGTTACAAAGCAACAAAAAGTAGACCCAAGTAAGCCTATGATTGCTTTTACATTTGATGATGGGCCACATGCGACAAATACAGATGCAATTATGAAGGAATTTGAAAAGTATGGAGGAAGTGCAACCTTCTTTATGCTTGGTAAAAATGCAGCTACATATCCAGATATTGTGAAACAAATATATGAACGAGGCTTTGAATTAGGGAATCATTCATGGGATCATTCAATGCGAATAGCCGCTAATAAAAAAGATTTCATGAACAAGGATGAAGTTATCGATGAAATATACAACACCCAAGATACGATTTATAAAGTTTGTGGTGAAGAACCCTCTTACTTTCGACCTCCATATGGAGCGTTGAACCAAAATGTTCGTGAGGTATCTACATTAGGTTTTGCATTATGGAATGTAGATACAAAAGACTGGAAGAGTCGTGATGGAAATGTAATCAGTCAAAATATTATGAAGGATGTAAAGGATGGCGCAGTTATACTATTACATGACATCTATGATACATCTGCCGATGCAATTAAAAAAGCCTTACCTCAATTACATGAACAAGGGTATCAATTTGTGTCATTATCTACTTTAATGCAACACAAACAAGATTTGCTTTTGAATGCGAATACAGTCATAGGAACAGAAAACTAATATCCGTGGTGATGTTAGTTTTTTTAGACTTATTTCTGTTCTATTCCTTCATAGCATTTTATTTATATTTGCGCTATAATTAAAGCCATATGGAGGAATCGAATATGAAGTATAGTTTTAGTAATGATTATAGCGAAGGTGCACATCCAAGTATTATGAGTGCGCTACAAGAGAGTAATTTAATACAATCTGTGGGATATGGATTGGATGAATATTGTGAGATGGCAAAAAAAAGCATTCAGAAAGAATTAGAATGCGAAAACTGCGATATACATTTTTTAGTAGGAGGAACACAAGCAAATACAACGATTATTGCATCTGCGTTGCGTCCTTTTGAATGTGTTATTTCTGCGGATAGTGGGCATATCAATGTTCACGAAACAGGAGCAATTGAATCTACTGGACATAAGGTAGTTATTGCAGATAGTTTGCATGGAAAGTTAACAATAGAAGGTATTCGTAAGGCTGTCTGTCTTCATGAAGATGAACACATGGTAAAGCCTTCTATGGTGTATATATCTAATGCTACAGAAGTAGGTACCATTTATACAAAAGAAGAATTAAAGAACATTCATGAAGTGTGCAAAGAATTAGGTCTTTATGTGTTCATGGATGGAGCACGTCTAGGTGTTGCACTTTGTAGTAAAGATAACGATGTATGTATGAGCGATTTATGTACCTATTGTGATGTATTCTACATTGGTGGGACGAAGAATGGTGCTATGTTTGGAGAAGCGGTTGTTATTGTGAATGATAAGCTAAAAGAGAATTTCCGTTATATGATAAAACAACATGGCGGAATGTTAGCAAAGGGAAGATTGTTAGGGATACAATTTCGCGCTTTGTTCCAAAATAATCTATACTATGATTTAGCAAAACATGCGAATGAAATGGCGCAACAGATAAAAGATACAATGAAGTCTTGTGGTATAAAGTTTTTTATGGAATCTACTACGAATCAATTATTTCCGATACTTCCTAATACATTGATTAAAGCACTTGAAAAAGATTATCTATTTCAAAATTGGTGTACGATTGATGATACATCTAGGGCGGTTCGTTTTGTGACTTCATGGGCAACAAGTAAAGAAGCGGTTGATGTATTCTGTGAGGATTTTAAAAAGTGCATTTGTAGTGAGGGTGTATAACATGGAAAAGAAGTATTTCTTTTTTGATATTGATGGAACTTTAACAGATGGAAAGAGTTTTATGGGAGGGATACCTCAATCTACAAAAGATGCAATACAGGAATTAAAGAAGAATGGTCATGAAGTAGCAATCGCAACTGGTAGGCCTTATGTTGCCGCAAAAGTATTCGCAAAGGATGCAGGGATTGAAAATGTTGTATGCAATGGTGGATATACATGTGTACTTAATGGAGAAATCATTGCTAATAAAGGAATGGAACTTAAAGATTGTCATCATTTGATGCAGGAATGTTTAGGTAAAGATATACCTTTTTTAGTAGCTTATCAGGATGACTTTGTATTCTATACACATAACGATACATTCTTCACACTTGTAAATAGAGATGAATTTCATGCGGATGTAAAAGTAATAGATAATTTTGACTATTTTGCATGTCCAGAAATATTTCGTATGATGATTGCGATTGATCGAGGATATGAAGATAAAATTGAACATTATGGCTCTTTGGTTCCTTCTCGTTATCATGATCATTATGTTATTGTGGAACCCGATGATAAATATGAGGGTGTTTTGCAAATGGTGAAAGCATTAAAAGGGAATGAGAAAGATATTGTTGTCTTTGGTGATGGCATGAATGATGTTACTATGTTTCAAAGTGCTCCTATTTCAATTGCGATGGGAAATGGAGTAAATACACTAAAAGAATTGGCAGACTTTGTTACAAAGAGAAGTGATGAAGATGGTATTGCCTTTGCTTTAAAACATTTTGGTTGGATTTCGTAGAGGAGGAATGCTTTAGTGGATAATATCACGGGATTTCTAATTCGTTATGCGCGTTTGCAACAGAATATTTCTCAAGAAGGATTGTGCAAAGGGATATGCGTTGTTTCCTATTTAAGCAAAATTGAACAGGGTAAAGTAAATGCTAGTGAAGAAGTTATTGCTCCTTTATTTGAACGATTGGGATTAACGTATTTATCAGATCAAGCATTTATTGAAAACTATAAGAAAACTATCAAACGGTTTTTTAATAACTATTTTCTTCAAGAAGATTACGAAGCAGAACTTCAAGATATACGTTCTGTAGCAGATGTGTTAATGGGAAGTCAACTTGTGATTGATCTTCACTTAGTGGAGTTGTACGCAAAGGATTGGGAACATTACACTGAGGAACATATCGCATTGTTTGAAAAATTAGAAAAGTTTGAATCTTATATGAATGATGATCAATTGTTTTTATATTACCTTAGTGTAGGTTTAAAAGGAAATACAAAAGAAGCGATCAATGCTTTAAAGAAAGCAGGGAATATAAAGAATTGCAGTGTACAAAAATTATGGTTAGGGCAGGCATATTATTTTATGGGAGATAATGCAGAAGCTAATGTATACTTCCAACAAGCATATCAGCTTGCTAGTGAAGAAGGTAATGCAGTATGTATGTTAGATAGTGCACTCTTTTTAGGGAATAGCTATTCAAACACACATGATGATGCGTTGATGCGGAAGCACTATAAACAATGCGAAATGTTGACTCATAGCTTGAAACGTGAGGATATTTTACCCGCATTACATTATAATATAGGAAGTTCCCTTTTACAGTGGGGAAGGATTGAAGAAGCAGAAGAGTACCTTTTATTAAGTGTTCAAAATGAAGGTGATTTTTCTAGCCTTCCAATGTTTTTGAATTATCAAAAGCTTGCGATCCTATATAAAGATTTAGAGAATAAAAAAGAGATGAGAAAATATCTTGGATTAGCGGATGATGAGGCAAAAATATGTAAAGATCGTTTGCTAGTGAAAATGCATGAATTTGTACATTTATATTGTGCTGATGAAAGAGTGTATGACGATGCTTATTTGAATTTGCTCATACAATTAACAAAGCCTTCCTATAAAGATGAATTCTGTGTTGTTACGATTGGTTATGGATATCGTATCTTTCATGCTACTTATTTATTTGATGCTTATCAGAAAATGAGGCGTTATAAAGAAGCACTACAAGTAAAAGAATCCTTAGGTTTATACAAGTTTTCTTGAAAAAGAACAAAATATTCCATTTACCTTATATAATGAGTTAATATTTTCTCAAATATAGGGTATTTTTTATACTTGTGCAATAGATTATAATATATGTATGAGGTAGAAAATATGAAAAAAACACTTTGGACATTTGATTTTACAGTAATTACGATAGGGACAATTATTAGTGCCATTGGTAGTGTTGCGATGAGTTTTGCACTATCGTTAGTTGTTTTTGATGAAACGCAATCTACATGGTTAACGGGTGTGTTTACGGCAATATCGTTTATCCCATCGGTTATAATCCCATTATTAGTGGCACCATATGTGGATAAACATAATCGCAAACATCTGATTGTTCGTTTGGATATGTTATCTGGAATACTCTATTTGATATTTACAATATATTTATTAAATAATGATTTCTCCTATTATATGTATCTATTATTCACCGTATTAATTGGTTCTATTGGGGCGATTTATAACTTAGCTTATAGTTCTCTATATCCAGAACTTATCCCACAGGGATTTGCACAGAAAGGATATTCCATTTCTTCTGTTATCTATCCATCCGTTGTGGCATTTGTAACACCCATTGCATCTTTTATGTATATTTCTTTTGGTATAGTAAGTGTATGTTTATTAGAAGGTATTTTATTATTGGGTGCTTCGTTTTTTGAACATTTGATACGTTACCAAGAACATCGTGATAGTACAGAAGATACATATACATTAAAAACATACAAGGAAGATATTTTTGAAGGCTTAGGGTATTTGAAAAAAGAAAAGGGAATACGAAATATATATAGCTATATGGCTGTTTCCAATGGGAGTGCACAAGGGATTTCACTTATGATGCAAGCATTCTTTCAATCGTCCACAATTTTTACAGTAACAATGTATGCATTCTTATCAACTGCTGAGATGGCTGGACGTATATGTGGATCTATCTTTCATTATTTTGTTAAGATTCCAGCAAAAAGACGTTTTGATATTGCGGATAGTGTCTATGTAAGTTATGAAGCATTGGATATGATGTTGTTGTTTATTGCTTATCCATTAATGATTGTCAATCGATTTACTGCGGGCTTCCTTGGTATCAATAGCTTAAATATACGAGAGGCTAGTACACAGAATTATATACCATCTAATATGAGGGCACGTGTCAACGCATTCTTCTCTGTAATCGTAGCTTTTTGTACATTAGGCGCAAGACTATTAGCAGGATTGTTAGGTGAAGTGTTTCCATTTGCATATGTATGTTTGTTCTTCGCATCACTATCTATGATTGCAGTACTTTTTATTGTGATACGAAATCGAAATACAATCAAACCAATTTTCAATCAAGATATCTAATTCTATAGCCTTGAAATAAAGAAGTATGGTATACTTTTGCTAGAGAAATGAGGGATGTATATGTTCATGGATTTAGTTGTACAAAATAGAAGTTATCGTGGATATGATGAAAGTCGTAAAATTACAAAAGAAGAAATGCTAGATATGATCAATCATGCACGTTTATGCGCAAGTAGTGTAAATAAACAGCCTTTAAAGTATTATGTGGCATATGATGAGGAAATGGTAAAGAAAATACAACCTCTTACTGGTTGGGCAAAAGCTTTGGATATGAAATTACCTCATGATGGGAAATGTCCTACGGGGTTTATTGTTATTTGTCAGGATACCAATATTATGAAGAATACAGATGCTTTTCTTCGGGATGTAGGGATTGTTGCCCAAACTATGTTGTTACGCGCTGTTGAAATGGGATTGGGTGGTTGTATGATTGGAAACTTCAAAGTAGAAGATATACAAAAAACACTTCATTTAAAAGAGGGGATATATCCACATCTTATTCTTGCGATTGGAAAACCAGATGAAGAAGTAATCATTACAGATGTACAAGATCAAAAAACGAATTATTATCGTGATGAAGAAGATCGTCACTATGTACCAAAAAGATCTTTAGAAGATCTTCTTATAAATGAATAAAGCTTAGTTGTATTCCTAATGTAAAGAAAACCCATTTTGCGTAAATGGGTTTATTTATATAAATAAGGGATGAATGTCTCAAGTTCTTCATGCCAACTCGCTTCGCTATGTTTTCCTTTAAATATAAGATTTGGAAGAATGGAAACTTGTTGTTCATTAAGCAATTGAAGAATTTTTAGGAAGTTATTCATAGCCTTTGCTAATTGATTTTTTGAACGGAATTCATCACTTCCATAGGAAATATAGATATGTGTATCTTTGTGTAAGCGTGCAGATTTGATTTCCTGTTCTATAGGTTGTTGTAAGCTATAAATAAAAGGCGATAAACAGGCTGCTTTTGAAAATGTATCATTATGATGAAGAATGGAATATAATGCCATCAATCCTCCCATAGAACTACCACCTATAGCAGTATGTTTTCTGCTGGGAAGAGTTCGATAACGACGATCGATCCATGTTTTCAAGTCTCCTACAACCCATTCCATAAATTCTTTACCTTGTGCATGGATTTCACCTACTTGGGTATCCTTAAAGTCGTAGGGGGAAAATTCTTCTAAGCGACGATAGCCTTCATGGTTACATTCAATACCTACGATGATCAAATCTTGTTCTTGCTTATCTAAATAATCTTTGAAACCCCAACTGGTGCCAAAGGTAGCATCTTCATCATGAAAAAGATTATGTCCATCATACATATACATAACTGGATAATTCTTCTTTGAAGAATCATAATCATGTGGTAAATAAATGTGCAAAGTTCGCATGTCATGAAAACAAGGAATGTAGATTTGTTCTTTTTTAACCATAATAGCACCTCATGGTAAATATTATAGCATATATCAAGAGAGGTTGAATGTTATTATCTTGTTAAACTACATAAAAAGTAGAAGATTATTCATGTATGATATTAGGAATAGGCAAAAGCTTTTGAAAATAGGAAGGATTGTGCGATAATGTACACAGAGGTGATACTATGAAACATGTTAAAATGATGTATTTGAAAAGTTGTCCTTATTGTAAACAAGCATTTGCGATGATGGAAGAATTGAAACAAAACCATCCTGAATATCAAAGCATTGAAATAGAAGAAATCGAAGAACAAATGGAAGAAGAAAAAACTGCAGGGTATGATTACTGGTATGTTCCTACCTACTTTGTAGATGATATCAAGGTTCATGAAGGAATTCCTAGTGTGGAAAAATTAGAAGAAGTGTTAAAACAAGCAAGTATGTAAAAAACAGCCAAGTGATTTCTTCACAAGGCTGTTTTTTTAAGACATTTGTTCACTATAATGTTGTGTTTGTTTCATCTTTCGTGATTTCTTCACTATACTTAAAGAAAGCAAGCATATCTTTTTCACTCTTAAAACGTGCAACAATAATCTCTTCTCCCATAGCACTTGCGAGTGCTTTTGGAAGACGTTGTACCATTAAGATGGAATCTTGGTATTTCTTTTGGATATCTTTTACGGTGTGTGCGTATTGGATATGGTCACGCCGTCCAATAAAACCAGATGCATATTTACGGATTTGTTGATATTTGATTTTATCATAAACAATCATATCTGCCCATAATTGGTATACATTGGAATCACAAGCATAATTGATCATATCTGGAAGAAATCCACCTGGTGGTCGCATGTTTACTTCTAATCCTATGATATCTCCTTTTTTACCAACGTGTTGATCTTCGTTTAATCGGAAGAACTCGAAATGAAAGAAACGACTTCTTGTATCGAAGGCATGTACAGCTTTGCTACCTACGTCCATAATATCATCAGGAATATTGACATAAGAATAACAACCAATACTCTTTTGTTCATTTACCGCATCCATGATACTATCTGTATATTGATGACTTGTCACAAAAAGGATTTCTTTTTCACTATTCGCAATTCCATCAAATGAGAAACAACTTCCATTGATGTATTCTTCCATAATCATTTCATGTGTAAAAGGAACTTGAAAAGCTTTGATTAAATCTTTTTGTGATTTTATTTTGAAGGTATCATTTGCGCCAACTCCAACATTTGGTTTGATAACAATGGGGAATCCGACTTCCTTAACAAACTTCGTAGCATTTTCTAATGTGGTTGCGATTTGATAACGCGCTGTGGCAATACCAGCTTTATGAAAGAATTCTTTCATACGTGATTTGCTTTGGTATTCATCCATGCGCTCATATGGAAATCCATTTTCTACATTGAAGTCTTTGCGTAGCTTCGCATCTTGGCGTAACCAATATTCATTGTTGGACTCAATCCAATCAATTTTCCCATATTTAAAGGTAAAATAAGCTACGGCACGAAGCATCTGATCATAGTCTTCCATCGAATCTACACGATAATATTCAGTGATAGAATTTTTAAGATTCGTTGATAAGCTTTGATAAGGGGCATCCGCGATTGCTAAAACATTGACTCCGTTATTCTTTAATCCCTGGCAAAATAACCAATAACTTTCAGGGAAATTTGGTGATATAAATACAAAATTCATAAGAGGTCCTCCTTATCTGTACAGTATTATTGTAAAGCTTTTCATTTTTAATGTCAAAATGAATACATAGGAATTATAATGGAAAATAAATTGTATGCAAATGTGATGTTAATGAAAATTTTACATACATTATGTAAATAAATGTAATATTACGTTGACAATGTTTTCCTGTTGATGTATGATTGTTCTATAAATCAATGATGCAGGAGAGTATTTACAGATTTGACGCAAAGCGAAATAGCGATTGGTGAAAGGCTATTGGATAATCTGGAAAGAAGCGCACCGGCTAGAGTCTGTGGGAAGTTATAGTATCACAGAACGCGTAATTCAGCGTTATGAATGAGGGATCTTATAAACAATACATATAAGATAACTAGAGTGGCACCGCGTTTATAAGCGTCTCTGGATAGAAATATCTAGGCGCTTTTTTTGCATATAAGGGGTGTGATGAATTTGATTTATAGAAAGCGACGACGATGTAAGAGTTCGTACATTAAGTAAAGAAAACATCATAAAAAAATAAGAAAGTAGAGGAGAACATGATGAGTAAAGATAAGAAAGATATTAAGAAGATTGTATTAGCATATTCAGGAGGATTAGATACGTCTATTATGATCCACTGGTTAAAAGAAAATTATAACAATCCTGAAATTATTGCGGTTTCTGGAGATGTTGGTCAAAAAGATGAATTAGAAGGATTGGAAGAAAAAGCAATCAAGACAGGAGCTAGTAAATGTTACGTCTTAGATTTGAAAGATTCTTTTGTAGAAGATTATATTTTCCCTTGCCTAAAAGCAAATGCCAAATATGAAGATGTATATTTATTAGGAACAGCTTTTGCTAGACCAATCATTGGGAAAGGATTGGTAGACATTGCTATTAAAGAAGGGGCAGATGCTATTTGCCATGGTTGTACAGGAAAAGGAAATGACCAAGTTCGTTTTGAATTAGCGGTAAAAGCATTTGCACCTGATATGCAAATCATTGCGCCTTGGAGAACATGGGAATTAAAATCTCGTGAGGAAGAAATCGAATATGCAGAAGCTCGTAATATTCCTTTGAAGATTAATAGAGAAACAAATTATTCAAAAGACAAAAACATTTGGCACTTATCACATGAAGGATTAGACTTAGAAGATCCTAACAATGAGCCAGATTATGATAAGATCCTTGAGATGGGTGTCACTCCTGAGAAAGCACCAGATAAAGCTACGTATGTGACAATTCATTTTGAAAAGGGAATTCCAACAGCTGTTGATGGTGTACCTATGAAAGCACAAGAACTATTATTAAAACTTAATAAATTAGGTGGAGAAAATGGTATTGGTATCATTGATATGGTTGAAAATCGTTTGGTTGGTATGAAATCACGTGGAGTCTATGAAACACCAGGTGGAACAATTTTATACAAAGCACACGAATTATTAGAAACGATTACAATTGATAAAGAAACACAACATTACAAACAATTGATTTCCGTTAAATTTGGAGAGATGTTATACAATGGACAATGGTTCACACCATTAAGAGAAGCATTGAGTGCTTTTGTGGATAAAGTAAGTGAAACTGTAAATGGAGATGTAAAATTGAAACTTTATAAAGGAAATATTACACCTGCTGGAATGACAAGTCCAACTACACTTTATTCTGAACAAATAGCAAGCTTTGGAGAAGATGATTCTTATGATCAAAATGATTCTGCAGGATTCATCAACTTATTTGGATTACCAATCAAAGTAAAAGCAATGATGGATGCGAAAAACAAAAAATAAGAGGATAGGAGAAAACATATGAGTTTATGGGACGCAAGATTTAAAAAAGAGGCAGACAAACGATTGAATGATTTTAATTCTTCTATATCAGTTGATCATTTGATGTATGCACATGATATCAAGGGGAGTCTTGCGCACGCACAGATGTTAGCAAGTTGTGGAATCATTGCGCAAGATGATTTTCTAAAAATCAAAGAGGGATTGTTATCTATTCAAAAAGATATAGAAGAAAAAACATTGGAAATTGATCCTTTTGCGGAAGATATTCATATGTTTATGGAAACAGAACTTACCAACCGTATCGGTGATGCTGGGAAAAGACTTCATACAGCACGTTCAAGAAATGACCAAGTAGCTTTGGACGCAAGAATGTACATCAGTGATGAAGTAAGTGTAGTCATCGATGAATTGAAGGAATTGGTAAATGTGCTTTGTGAGAAAGCAAGCGCTCATACAAAAACAATCATGCCTGGTTATACACATTTACAACGTGCACAACCAATCACATTTGCTCATCATTTGATGGCATATACAGAAATGTTTTTACGTGATATTGAAAGACTTCAAGAATGTCAAAAACGTATTCGTACACTTCCTTTAGGAAGTGGGGCGTTGGCTACGACAACCTATCCAATCGATCGTTTTATGGTTAAAGATTTATTGGAGTTTGATAGTGTATCTATGAATAGCTTGGATGGTGTAAGTGATCGTGATTTCTGTATTGAAGTGGCATCTAATGTATCGATGTTAATGATGCATCTATCACGTTTCTCTGAAGAAATCATTCTTTGGTGTTCATGGGAATATAAATTCATGGAATTAGACGATGCTTTTGCGACAGGAAGCAGTATTATGCCACAAAAGAAAAATCCTGATGTTGCGGAGTTAATTCGTGGAAAGACTGGAAGGGTATATGGAGATTTACAAACGTTGTTAGTTATGATGAAGGGGCTTCCTTTGGCATACAACAAAGACATGCAAGAAGATAAAGAAGCCACGTTTGATGCTTTATCTACTGTACACTTATGTCTAACTACATTTACACCGATGTTAGCAACTAGTAAAGTATTAAGTGAAAATATGCGTAAAGCAGCTGCAAAAGGTTTTATCAATGCGACTGATTGTGCCGATTATTTAGTAAAAAAAGGAATGGCATTTCGTGATGCCTATCGTGTCATTGGTGCACTTGTAGCCTATGCACAAGAACATGATAAAACATTAGAAAATTTAACATTAGAGGAATATAAACAAGCACATGAATCTTTTGAAGAAGATGTGTTTGAAGCCATTTCTTTAGATACATGTGTCAATCAACGTGGAGTTGTAGGAGGTCCTGCACCTGAAGTTGTAGAGGCACATATTGAACATGTGAAAACCATCCTAAGGGAGATGAAATAAATGGAGAAAATTAAGGTAGGGGTTATTGGGGCTAGTGGCTATGCTGGAGCTGAACTTGTACGTCTATTGTGGACACATCCTAATGTTTTGATAAGCGGTATCAGTTCCCAAAGTTATATAGGAAAAAAAATCAGTGATTTATATCCAGGATTTTATCAAGTATGCGATATGGTATTTGAAGAAGAAGATGTAGTAATTCAAAAAAGTGATGTTGTCTTTGCGTCTTTGCCTCATGGATTAAGTGAGCCTTTGGCACGTAAATGTATGGATGCTCAGAAGAAGTTCATCGATTTAGGGGCAGATTTTCGATTGGATGATGAAAAAGACTACAATATGTGGTACAAGCTTGATTATAACGATAAAGAACTTCATGAACTTGCGGTTTATGGATTACCTGAATTGTTTCGTGATTCTATAAAAGATGCTCAAATCATTGGAAATCCTGGTTGTTATCCAACTTCCATTGCATTAGCATTAGCTCCTGTATTACAAAAGAACATGGCTGATGTAAAACATATTATCATTGATTCTAAATCAGGAACCACTGGTGCAGGAAAAGGATTAAGTGAAGGTACACATTTTCCTCGTTGTAATGAATCCTTTGCGCCTTATAAAATCGCACAACATCGTCATACACCAGAGATTGAACAAACACTTACAAAGTTAGCGAGTGAACAAGCTAAGATTAGCTTTACACCACATTTGTTGCCAGTAAATAGAGGGATAATCTCAACGATTTATGTTGATCTATTACAGGATGTAAGTTATGACGAGGTATATGCAATGTATCAAAAATTTTATGAAAATGAACAATTTGTTCGTGTACTATCAAAAGGGGATTTTGCAGATTTAAAATTTATCAAGTATTCTAATTATTGCGATATTTCCATTCATATGGATGAGCGTAATCAACGTTTGATAGTAGTATCTGCAATTGATAATATGGTAAAAGGGGCAGCAGGACAAGCAATTCAAAATATGAACATACTATTTGGTTTGAAGGAGAATACAGGTTTAACGATGGTACCTGCATCCTTCTAGGAAGGGAATTTAAAATGAGTGAATATAAAGTGAACGGTATCTGTACACCGAAGGGATTTAAGGCTAGCGGATTACATTGTGGTGTGCGTAAGAATCGTCTTAAGAAAGATCTATCTTTGATCTATAGTGAGACGATGTGTACAGCAGCTGCCACATATACATTAAATAAAGTAAAAGGTGCCCCAATATTTGTGACAAAGAAACATCTAGAAAATGGGAAAGCACAAGCAATGCTTTGCAATAGTGGAAATGCGAATACTTGTAATGCAGATGGTGAAGATATTGCGAATGCGATGTGCAAGTTATGTGCAGATGAACTACAAATACACGAAGATGATATTATTATCGCATCAACGGGTGTGATAGGAGAGCCATTAAGCATTGCGCCATTTGAAAAACATATGGGAGCGCTTGTAAAGAAATTAAGCTATGATGGAGGAAGTGATGCCTGTGAAGGGATCATGACTACCGATACGTTTAAAAAGGAATATGCAACGAAATTCGTACTTGATGGAAAAACCTGTCATGTAGGCGGTATGGCAAAGGGGAGTGGGATGATTCATCCCAATATGGCTACGATGTTGGCGTTTTTGACTACAGATGTAGCTATCTCTTCACAAATGCTTGATGAAGTTATACATGAAGTTGTTAATGATACATTCAATATGGTGAGTGTAGATGGAGATACCTCAACAAACGATATGTTATCTATTTTGGCAAATGGAATGGCAAACAATAAAGAAATTACTGAACGTGGAGAAGACTTTGATATTTTCAAAGCTGCACTAATGGATATTTGTACGGAAATTTCTAGGAATATTGCGAAAGATGGAGAAGGAGCTACAAAATTATTAACGGCTCAAGTCATTCGTGCAAATACAATATCCGCCGCAAAAGAAATTGCGAAATCTGTTATTACCAGTTCTTTGTTTAAGGCAGCAATGTTTGGAAAAGACGCTAACTGGGGTAGAATTCTTTGTGCGATTGGGTATTGCGAATCCGATTTCGAAGTAAACTGTATCGATGTTTCTTTGGAAAGTGCGAATGGGAAGATTGATGTTTGTAAAAACGGGGCAGGATGTGGATTCGATGAAGAAGAAGCATTGAAAATTTTAGAAAAAGATGAAATTCTAATTTTAATCGATTTGCACCAAGGAGAAGAAAAAGCTTGTGCTTGGGGATGCGATTTAACCTACGATTATGTAAAAATTAACGGAGATTACCGTACGTAAGGAGGCTTATATGAAAATAGATCCAATACAAAAAGCGACCATATTATCTCAAGCACTTCCTTATATTCAAAAATACAATGGGAAAATCGTCGTTGTGAAATATGGTGGAAACGCCATGAAAAATGAAGAATTAAAAATGAACGTCATGACAGATATCGTGTTATTATCTGAAGTTGGAATTCATGTGGTGTTGGTCCATGGCGGGGGACCTGAAATTAACCATATGCTTAATAAAGTTGGAAAGAAATCTGAGTTTATTGCGGGATTGCGTCATACAGATGATGAAACAATGGATATCGTGCAGATGGTATTAGCAGGTAAAACGAACAAAGACCTTGTGTCCTTAATCAATCAAAAAGGCGCAAGAGCCGTTGGATTAAGTGGTATGGATGCGAATATTATTCATGCGAAAAAATATGAAGTTGAAGAAGGAGATTTAGGCTTTGTTGGAGAGATTGAAGAAATAGATGAACGTTTGATCCTCGATGTGATTGAAAAGGGATATATTCCAGTTATAGCTAGTGTTGGTTGTGATGCGGACGGACACTCTTATAATATCAACGCGGATACAGCTGCCTCTAGTATTGCGGCAAAACTAAATGCGGAGAATATGATTCTAGTAAGTGATATTCCTGGTGTCTTATTTGATCCAAAAGATGAATCTTCTTTAATTTCAAAAATCTATTTACATGAAGTAGAGTATTTAAAAGAATCTGGTGTAATCACTGGTGGAATGATTCCAAAAGTGGAATGTTGTGTAAATGCTGTACATGAACAAGTTCGTAAAGCGGTAATTATTGATGGACGTGTACCACACTCTATCTTGATTGAAATGTTTTCGGAAGATGGGATTGGAACGATGTTTGAAGAAGGTGAGGTATCATTATGATGAGTATAAAAGATATAGATACTACGTATATTGCGGGTACGTATGCTCGTTATGATGTTGTGTTGACACATGGTAAAAATGCGCTTGTATACGATGAAACTGGAAAAGAATATATCGATTGTACAGCGGGTATCGGAGTAAATGCGTTGGGATTTGCGAATAAGGAATGGGTAGATGCTGTTTGTAAACAAGCCAGTGAGCTTGCACATGTATCAAATTTGTACTATACAACTCCAGGGGCATCTCTAGCGAAAACGCTTTGTGAAAAAAGTGGAATGAAACGACTATTTTTTGCGAATAGTGGTGCAGAAGCAAATGAAGGTGCGATAAAGGTTGCTCGTAAATATTCTTATGATAAATACCAAAATGATCGATTTGAAATCATCACGTTAGTGAATTCTTTTCATGGTCGTACGGTTACCACATTGAGTGCGACTGGACAAGACCATTTCCATCAATACTTTGATCCGTTTACTCCAGGGTTTGTGCATGCTATCGCAAACGATATCATGGATATGAAGGCAAAAGTAAACGAGAAAACATGCGCCATTATGATAGAATTGATACAAGGAGAAGGTGGAGTACTTCCTTTAGAAAAAAAATATGTAAAGGAAGTTGCGAAACTATGTAAAGAACGCGATATATTACTTATCGTTGATGAAGTGCAAACGGGAATTGGTCGTACAGGTACTTTGTATGCATATGAACAATTCGATATTTCACCAGATATTGTGACAAGTGCGAAGGGGCTAGGAAATGGTCTACCAATTGGCGCTGTGTTATTGAACGAAAAAGTGGAATATGTACTTGGTGCTGGTGATCATGGGACTACCTTTGGAGGTAATCCTATTGTATGTGCAGGAGCATCCGTTGTATTGAAGAATATGAATCAAAAAATGTTGGACGATATCGTAGAAAAAGGAGAGTATTTAAAGAAACGCTTACTTACTATGAAACATGTTGTTCAAGTGAATGGTATGGGATTGATGCGTGGTGTTGTGTTAGATAATGTTGCCGCAAAAGATGTTGTTGTAGCTTGTATTGAGCGAGGCGTGTTGTTGTTGACGGCAAAAGATAAGCTACGCTTTTTGCCACCACTTACCATTACAAAAACCGAATTGAAGAAAGCATTGGATATTCTAGAAGACGTTCTAGCAACGTGGGAGGTATAATATGAAGCATTTATTAACACTGGCTGATCTTACAAAAGAAGAATTGTATGAAATATTAGATTTGGCTGATAAATTAAAAGATGAAGTGAAACATGGAATCTTTAAGGATTATCTTAAGAATAAAACATTGGGTATGATATTTACCAAATCTTCTACTAGAACACGTGTATCTTTTGAAGTTGGAATGACACAATTAGGTGGATATGCATTGTTTTTAAATGGAAACGATATGCAACTAGGACGTGGAGAACCAATTAAAGATACAGCACGTGTGTTGAGTCGTTATCTTGATGGTATTATGATTCGTACGTATAAGCACAGTGATTTGGAAGAATTAGCTGAATTTGGAAGTATTCCAATTATCAACGGATTAACGGATTATGTACACCCTTGCCAAGTGTTGGCAGATTTACAAACCATTCGTGAATATAAAGGGAAACTTGAAGGTTTAAAGATGTGTTTTATTGGGGCAGGTAATAATATGGCCAATTCTTTAATCAATGGTGGTATATTGGCAGGTATGGAAGTTGCTTGTGCTTGTCCAGTGGAATATTTGCCAGATGAGAACATTGTTGCTAGAGCAAGTGCAACTGGACGTTTTACATTAACACAAGATGTGTTAGCGGCAGCGAAAGATGCAGATGTTGTGGTAACCGATGTATGGGCAAGTATGGGAGAAGAAGGGGAAGCGGATGAGCGTAAACGTATTTTTGAAGGGAAATATCAAATTAACGATCAAGTGATGGAAGTTGCTAAAGCAGATGCGATGGTATTACATTGTCTTCCAGCACATCGTGAAGAAGAAATTACAGAGAAGGTTTTCGAAGCACATGCAAATGAAATCTTTGATGAAGCAGAGAATCGTTTACATGCACAAAAGGCTGTACTCGTAAAGACTATGATGGATTAAGAGGCTGTAACGAATAAGAAACAGCCATAACATAAAAAAACACGTCAATCTCATAAGAGGAAGACGTGTTTTTTTGGTATAATTTAACTATGGAAAACAACAATGTGTTAGAGTCAAATTA
>NZ_JBSPFA010000015.1:0-79213 GCF_053848885.1 Amedibacillus sp. YH-ame10 | reverse complement strand
CACACCTGTTCTCATCCCGAACACAGAAGTTAAGCACTTCAGCGGCGACAATAGCTGGGCCTGCCTCAGTGAAGATAGCACGCTGCCAGGTGATCGACATCCTTATGGATGTCTTTTTCTTTTTATTTATGAAAAAACTATTGTATACGAATGCAAACGATTGTTATATAATGAGGAATGCTGAGGAGATTAAGTATGAAAAAATTAAAAATATCACAACTATTATCAATTTCTTTAATGTTGTTTGCCATATTTTTTGGAGCTGGGAATATGATTTTTCCTCCTGCTATGGGGCAACTTGCAGGAGAGAATTTCTTAAGTGCATTGTTTGGGTTTATTCTGACGGATGCAGGAATTGCGATTTTAGGAATTACAGCTGTTGTTTTGGTAGGGAATTCTATGAGTGATTTGGGAAATTTAATAGGAAAGAAGTTTGCTTTATTCCTATCCGTTGGAGTTTACTTGTTAATTGGCCCACTCTTTGCGCTTCCAAGAACTGGAAGTGTATCCTATGAAATAGCACTCCTTCCTTACATTGGAGGTGCTAACTCATTTCTAATTAGCTTATTATTTACTGCAGCATTTTTCGGGGTAACATATTATCTTTCTAGCAATCCTAATAAAATTGTTGATGTTGTAGGTAAGTATTTAACACCAATATTGTTGTTAAGTATTGCGGCGATCTTTGTGGCCTCTTTATTTATGGGGCATGATAGTGCAAATTTAGCATTTGGAGAAATTGGAAAAGCACAGGGTGAATACGCTACTATTCCATTCTTTAAGGGAATGGTAGAAGGCTATAATGCATTAGATGGACCTGCGGGACTTGCGTTTTCAATTATTGTTATCAGTGCTATTAAAGGATATGGGATTAAAGATAAGAAACTAATTGCTAAATATACGGTGCAATGTGGATTAGGTGCTGCGTTCTTTCTAGCTATTGTGTATTTTGCATTGACGTATGTTGGTGCTATCACAGGGACTCCTTTTGCGAATGGAGGTTCATTACTACACGCAGTAACCAATCATTTGTTTGGAGGGATTGGCGGAGTTATACTTGGGGTTGCAGTTTTATTCGCATGTCTGACAACTTCCATTGGTTTAACGACATCATTCTCGGATTACTTTCAAGGGATATTTCCAAAGTGGTCCTATAAGAAAATAGCATTTTGTGTATGTTTATTTAGTTTTATTATTTCCAATGTTGGATTGAACCAATTGATTACCATATCATTACCAATATTGATTATGATCTATCCAGTAACTGTTATTCTCATGTTGTTGTCATTCTTGAAAAATTATATTGGTAAGCGCAAAATGGTGTATGTGCTAGGAATGGCGTTCACCTTTATAGTTGCGTTTGTAAACGGATTGGAAAGCGCGGGGATTACACTAGGCGTCATTGGAGAAGTGTTTCATGCGTTACCATTCTATGAGTTAAGTATAGGATGGATACTTCCAGGGTGTATAGGTGCACTGCTAGGGTGCTTGCCAATTTGGAATCAATTTTATAAAGAAGAAAGTATAAAAACAGAGGTGAATTAGCACTTCTGTTTTTTGTAGCCAATTTTTATACAATTTATTCAAAAATATATTGACAAATGAAGGGCATTTGATTTATCATAGATAGGCAAGTGGATTTTTATCAGTTCCCGTCATGGGAATTATATTTACACTTCAAAATGACACACCCGGAAATGTGTGTTACGAAAGGAGGATATTATGCCAACAATTAATCAATTAATTCGTAAAGGTCGTGAACAGAGCGTGAACCAATCAAAATCACCTGCTCTGAATAGAGGATATAATTCCATCAAAAAACGTCCTACAAACTTAAGTGCACCTCAGAAACGTGGTGTTTGTACTCGTGTCGGAACAATGACACCTAAGAAACCAAACTCTGCGCTACGTAAATATGCCCGTGTACGTTTAAGTAATGGAATGGAAGTTACTGCTTATATTCCAGGGATTGGACATAACTTACAGGAACATAGTGTAGTTATGATTCGTGGTGGACGTATTAAAGATTTACCAGGGGTTCGTTACCATATTATTCGTGGTACATTGGACTGTGCTGGTGTTGCTAACCGTAATCAGAGTCGTTCTCTATACGGAGCAAAAAAACCTAAAGAAAAGAAATAGTCAATTGTGAAAGGAGGAATTTAAAATGCCTAGAAAAGGACATATAGCAAAGCGTGACGTATTAGTAGATCCTATTTACAACTCCAAATTGGTTACTCGTTTAATCAATAAAATCATGATTGACGGAAAAAGAGGAGTTGCACAGACGATCCTGTACAACGCATTCGATATTATCGAAGTAAAAACAAATGAAAAACCAATGGAAGTTTTCGAAAAAGCTTTAGAAAACGTTATGCCATTGTTAGAACTTAAAGTTCGTCGTGTTGGTGGTGCAAACTACCAGGTCCCAGTAGAAGTATCTGCTGAAAGACGTTTGACATTAGGTCTACGTTGGGTTGTAAACTACGCACGTTTAAGAAATGAAAAAACTATGGAGCAAAGATTAGCTGCTGAAATTATGGATGCAGCAAATGGAAGCGGTGCATCTGTTAAAAAACGTGAGGATACTCACAAAATGGCAGAAGCTAATAAAGCATTTGCTCACTACCGCTGGTAAGAAAGGAGTCATATAATGGCACGTCAGTATTCATTAGAAAAAACACGTAACATTGGTATCATGGCTCATATCGATGCCGGTAAAACGACAACTACTGAACGTATCCTGTATTATACTGGAGTAAACCACAAAATTGGAGAAACTCATGATGGAGCTTCTACGATGGACTGGATGGAACAGGAACAGGAACGTGGAATTACCATTACATCTGCTGCAACAACAGCAGCATGGAAAGAACACCGTATCAATATCATCGATACTCCGGGTCACGTTGACTTCACTGTTGAGGTTGAACGTTCTCTACGTGTATTAGATGGTGCGGTAACAGTACTTGATGCAAAAGCTGGTGTTGAACCTCAGACAGAAACTGTTTGGCGTCAAGCAACAACTTATGGTGTACCAAGAATTGTATTCTGTAACAAGATGGACGCAACTGGTGCTGACTTCTTAATGTCATGCAAAACAATCGTTGATCGTTTAGGTGCTAAATCTTGCCCAATTCAGTTACCAATCGGTGCTGAATCATCATTCACTGGTATCGTAGATATCATTGAACGTAAATCAGAAATCTACACAAACGATTTAGGAACAGACATGCAAGAAGGTGAAGTTCCTGAAGATTTAAAAGATCTTTGTGAAGAATATCGTGCAAAACTTATCGATTACCTTGCAGACTATGATGAAGATTTCATGATGGCTGTATTGGAAGGTGAAGAACCAAGCGTTGAAGACATCAAACGTGTATTACGTATTGCTGTTTGTGCTGGTGACTTCTTCCCTGTTCTTTGTGGTTCAGCTTACAAGAACAAAGGTGTTCAGATGGTATTGGACGCAGTTGTAGATTACTTGCCTTCACCAGTTGATGTACCTGCAATTAACGGTACATTAGAAAATGGTGATCAAGAAGTTCGTCATTCAAGTGATGAAGAACCATTCTCTGCATTAGCATTCAAAATCGCAACTGACCCATTCGTTGGTAAATTATCTTTCTTCCGTGTGTATTCAGGTACTGCGGATGCAGGAAGTTATGTATTAAACTCTACTAAGGGTAAAAAAGAACGTTTTGGACGTATCGTACAGATGCATGCAAACGCTCGTAAAGAAATCGACAAAGTTTATGCTGGTGATATCGCTGCTGCTGTTGGATTGAAAGTAACTACTACTGGAGATACATTATGTGCAGAAAATGCGCCAATCATTCTTGAGTCAATGGAATTCCCAGAGCCAGTTATCGAATTGTCTTTGGAACCTAAGACAAAAGCTGACCAGGATAAAATGGGTCTTGCTCTTGCAAAACTTGCAGAAGAAGATCCTACATTCAAAACATATACAGATCAAGAAACAGGACAAACAATCATCGCTGGTGTTGGTGAACTTCACCTTGACATTATCGTTGACCGTTTGAAACGTGAATTCAAGGTAGAAGCAAATGTTGGACAACCAATGGTTGCTTACCGTGAAACGATCCGTACTGCTGCTGAGTGTGAAGGTAAATACATTAAGCAATCCGGTGGACGTGGACAATACGGACATGTTTGGATCAAATTTGAGCCTCAAGAAGAAGGTAAAGGATTTGAATTCGTGGATGCTACAGTTGGAGGAAGTGTTCCTCGTGAATACGTTAAACCTACTGGAGAAGGTGTCGAAAATGCATTAGCAAATGGTATCTTAGCTGGATATCAAGTAATTGATATCAAAGCAACATTATTCGATGGTTCTTACCATGATGTCGATTCCAGTGAAATGGCATATAAGATTGCTGCTTCTATGGCTTTAAAAGCTGCTGCTAAAAAATGTAACCCAGTTATCTTGGAACCAGTTATGATGGTTGAAGTTACAGCACCAAATGAATATTTAGGATCTGTTATGGGAGATGTTAGCTCACGTCGTGGTGCTATCGTTAACCAGGAAGAGAGAGGAAACGCAATTATCGTTCAAGCTCACATTCCACTATCTGAAATGTTTGGATATGTTACAGATTTACGTAGCTTTACTCAAGGACGTGGAAATTACTCCATGAAATTCGATCACTATAGTGAAGTTCCTAAGAGTATTGCTGAAAAAATCATTAAAAACAACAGTTCTGAAAATTAATTGTTGCTTTTATAAATCGTTTGAATTAGAATATATTTGAAATCTATAAATTTAGGAGGACATTTAAAAATGGCTAAAGAAAAATTTGACCGTTCCAAAACCCATGTGAACATTGGAACTATTGGACACGTTGACCACGGTAAAACTACATTAACTGCTGCAATCACTAACGTTCTTTCAAAAGACGGTATGGCTGAAGCAAAAGCTTACGACGCAATCGACGGAGCTCCAGAAGAAAAAGAACGTGGAATTACAATCAACACTGCACACGTTGAGTACCAGACTGCTGGTCGTCACTATGCACACGTTGACTGCCCAGGACATGCTGACTACGTTAAGAACATGATCACTGGTGCTGCACAGATGGATGGTGCTATCCTTGTTGTTGCTGCATCTGATGGTCCTATGCCTCAGACTCGTGAGCACATCTTACTTGCTCGTCAGGTAGGTGTTCCTTACATCGTTGTATTCTTGAACAAATGCGACATGGTTGATGATGAAGAATTAATCGACCTTGTTGAAATGGAAGTTCGTGAATTATTAAGCGAGTACGGATTCGACGGAGACAACACTCCAGTTATTCGTGGTTCTGCTTTAAAAGCTCTTGAAGGTGACGACAAATTTGTTGGAGCTATTCATGAGTTAATGGATGCTGTAGATGCTTATGTACCAGATCCAGTTCGTGAAACTGACAAACCTTTCTTAATGTCTGTAGAAGACGTTATGACTATCACAGGACGTGGAACAGTTGCTACTGGACGTGTTGAACGTGGTGAAGTTAAATTAGGTGAAGAAGTTGAAATCGTTGGTATCCACGATACTAGCAAAACTGTAGTAACAGGATTAGAAATGTTCCGTAAACAGTTGGACGTAGCTCAGGCTGGTGACAACATCGGTGCACTTCTTCGTGGTGTTAACCGTGAAGAAATCCAACGTGGACAGGTTCTTGCAAAACCAGGATCTGTTAAACCACATACAAACTTCAAAGCTCAAGTATATGTATTAACTAAAGAAGAAGGTGGACGTCATACTCCATTCGTATCTAACTACCGTCCTCAGTTCTACTTCCGTACAACTGACGTAACTGGTGTTATTACATTACCTGAAGGAACTGAAATGGTTATGCCTGGGGATAACGTAGAAATGACTGTTGAATTGATCGCTCCAATCGCAATCGAAAACAACACTAAATTCTCTATCCGTGAAGGTGGACGTACTGTAGGTTCTGGAAACGTTACAGAAATCATTAAGTAATTATTGATAAATAAAGAGTGCTCAAGTAGCGCTCTTTTTTTGGTTATGCATAGGAAAGAGCAAGTGTGACAGAATGAAGGCGAAAAGGTGATGAAGAACACGCTCACCATACTATTTGGAATCATTTTGCTGCTTAACACTTGGTATACTTTGTTTGATGTAAATTCTCTAATATGAATTACAGTTTTGATAGAGATATGAATTCCAATAAATGTATGAATAAACTTGCTTTGTCATGGGAACATGCGTATAATAAAGGAAGTCATCGACAGGGGTGCCGCAAGGCTGAGATCCATTATTGGAATCCCTTATGACCTGATCTAGTTAATGCTAGCGTAGGGAGTCAGATCTATCTAATATATTTTAGATTTGTTTGCTTACGCCTCACGGAGGTGTTTTTTTATGAATCAAAAGACTAGAAAATTAGTATTTGTTGCATTTTATGCAGCCTTGGGTATCGTTTTGAACTATTGTACGAAGTTCTTGCCACAGATGCCAAATGGAGGAACGTTGGAGTTGCCAGTGATTGCTTATTTTGTAGCAAGTTTCCATCTTGGATGGAAGTATGGTGCAGCAACGGGTTTGATAAGTTGGATAGTAGGTGTTGTGTTTGGTTTGAGCAATTATATTGTGTCACCGATGCAAACGATGCTTGATTATATCGCTCCCGTCTTAGTTGTTGGAATTGCGGCGATTTTTCCAGCCATCAAACTTGGGAAACTAAACATCAGCAATATTTATATTGGGATATGCTTGGGAATGTTCTTGAAATATATGTCTCATACATTAGCTGGTGTATATTTCTGGTTTCCAGAGGGAAGTGCTGCAGGTAGTATGGCGGCTTGGATTTATTCAGGATGGACGTACAATCTATTCTATAACCTCATGACTTTGATCGTTGCGATAATCATCGTACCTGTCTTATTGAGAGCGTTGCGTAAATCTAGCAGAGATGAATTTGTAGGAATCAAAGAATAACTAGTTTAGAAGGTGTTAAGTCATCTTCTTTTCTTTTGTAAAAAATAGAAATTTAGATGAAAAAACATAAAATAAAAAAAAGTAAAATAATGCTTGCATTTGCCTATGTTTTCTTGATATAATATTCCCACGACCGCGAGGACATGCGAGGTTGCCGACCCACTGAAAGGCGTTGTCATGAGACAGTGCTTCGGGGAATTCGCATCGAGCGAGTCTATAGTCGATATAGACGAAAGGAGATTATTCATGGCAAAAAATAGCGTAAGAATTCGCTTAAAAGCTTATGAGCACAGAATTCTGGATGCATCTGCAGAAAAGATCATTCAGGCAGCACAGTCTCATGGAGCTAAGAAAATTGTTGGACCAGTACCCCTTCCAACTGAAAAGCAGGTAGTAACAGTCCTGCGTGCGGTACACAAATATAAAGATTCTCGTGAGCAATTCGAGATCAGAACTCACAAACGTTTAATTGAGATTGTTGGACCTACTGCGGAAACAATCGACTCATTGAGTCGTTTAGAACTTCCAAGTGGTGTTGACATCGAAATTAAGCTGTAATGGAGGTGACATCATGAAAGGTATTTTAGGACGTAAACTTGGGATGACACAAGTCTTTACAGAAGATGGAACATTGATTCCTGTAACTGTAGTAGAAGCTTGCCCTAATATCGTATTACAAAAGAAAACAGAAGAAAACGATGGTTACAATGCGGTACAGTTAGGCTTTGAAGAAATCAAAGAAAAACGTACAACAAAAGCAAACATCGCACATGCTGCAAAAGCAAATACAACTGCAAAAAGATTTGCACAGGAAGTTCGCGATGCTGACTTCGCTGATTTAGATCTTGGTGCAGAAGTAAAAGTTGATATCTTCGCTGCAGGAGAAACGGTAGATGTTATCGGAACTTCTAAAGGTAGAGGATTCAATGGTACAATCGTTCGTAACAATGCGAAGATTGGTCCAAAGAGCCATGGTTCTGGACATCACAGACACATCGGTTCATTAGCAACAAATGGTATTACATCTCGTCAGGGTAAGATTCTGAAGGGAACAATGATGGCTGGTCAAGAAGGTGGTTATAGAACTACTAACCAAAACTTAACAGTTATCAAAGTAGATGTTGAAAACAACTACCTATTAATCAAAGGAAACGTGCCAGGACCAAGACGTGGTCTTGTCATGGTTAGAACTGCTAAATGTTCCAAGGGAGACAAAACTCCAGTAACATTGGTAGATTACGCGAAAGAGGAGGAATAAAAGATGCCTAAGATGGTCGTACTTAGCCAGAGCGGTAAAGAGTTGAAAGAAATCACTCTTGCAGATACAGTGTTTGGCATCGAGCCAAATCAGCAATGTATCTTTGATGCCATTGTTATGCAACGCGCAAGTATGCGTCAGGGAACTCACGACACTAAAAACCGTACAGAAGTACGCGGTGGTGGACGTAAGCCTTGGCGTCAGAAGGGAACTGGACGTGCTCGTCAAGGTTCTATTCGTGCAACACAGTGGAGAGGTGGAGGAATCGTATTCGGTCCAACACCAAGAAGCTACAGCTACAAATTAAACAAAAAAGTTCGTCGTCTTGCACTTAAATCAGTGTTGTCTGAAAAAGTGTTAGATAACGCAATGTGTGTTGTTGACAAGTTTGATCTTGATGCGCCTAAAACAAAAGCGTTTAATCAGATTATTGCTGATATCAATGCACCTAAGAAAACATTATTCGTAGTAAGTGAAGAAGA
Organism: Amedibacillus sp. YH-ame10; assembly: GCF_053848885.1. NCBI lineage: Bacteria > Bacillati > Bacillota > Erysipelotrichia > Erysipelotrichales > Erysipelotrichaceae > Amedibacillus > Amedibacillus sp. YH-ame10. The sequence continues at coordinate 70,509 of NZ_JBSPFA010000015.1, read as the reverse complement.
AAACTTTGAAAATGCATTCCTAAGTATGCGTAACATCCCATCTATGATGATGTTAACTGCTGATGGAATCAATGTTTACGATATCGTAAATGCTAACAAAATTGTTTTCACAGAAGCTGCTGTGAAAGATGTTGAGGAGGCACTTGCATAATGAATAACTATAAAGACATTATCGTTCGTCCAATCATCACTGAAAAAACGATGAAATACATGGATGCTGACAACAAAGTTACATTTGAAGTAAAAAAGGGAGCCAACAAAACATTGGTAAAACAAGCCGTAGAGAGTGTCTTCGGAGTGGACGTTGAAAAAGTTAACGTTGTCAATGTAAAATCCAAAGAAAAAAGAATGGGTAAATACGTTGGTAAAACCAAAGCTGTCCGTAAAGCTTATGTAAAAATCAAAGCTGGTCAGGACATCAACTTATTCGGCGAAGAAGCTGAATAATATCAGGAAGAAGAACGCTATTTCCTGAATAAATATTGCGTAAGGAGGAAATTGACACATGCCAATTAGAAAGTATAAGCCGACCACTCCAGGTCGTCGTGGTATGACTAGTTTGACGTATGAAGAAATTACGACAAACCAGCCAGAAAAATCATTACTTGCCCCTTTAAAAAGTAAAGGTGGACGTAATAACAATGGACGTATTACAACACGTCATCAAGGTGGTGGACACAAGAGAAGCTACCGTATTATCGACTTCAAAAGAAATAAAGACGCTATCCCTGCTAAAGTAGCAACGATCGAATACGATCCTAACCGTTCTGCAAACATTGCTTTATTAAACTATGCAGATGGTGAAAAACGTTACATCTTAGCGCCTAAGGGATTGACTGTTGGAATGAGCATCGTATCTGGTGCTGAAGCCGACATTAAATTAGGTAACGCAAAAGCAATAAAAGACATGCCAGAAGGTACTGTTATTCACAATATCGAATTAAAACCTGGTAAAGGTGGTCAGTTATGTCGTTCTGCTGGTACATCTGCACAGATTTTAGGTATTGAAGAAAAATACGCAACAATCCGTTTAGCATCTGGAGAAGTTCGTAAAATCTTGTCTGATTGCCGTGCTACCATTGGTCAGGTTGGGAACGAAGATCACAGCCTTGTAAACTATGGTAAAGCTGGTCGTAACCGTTGGAAAGGTATCCGCCCAACTGTTCGTGGTTCTGTTATGAACCCTAACGATCACCCTCATGGTGGTGGTGAAGGACGTACTCCAGTAGGACGTAAATCACCAATGACTCCTTGGGGTAAAAAAGCTATGGGTGTTAAAACTCGTAAGCACAAAAAGGCTTCAACGAAATTAATCGTTCGTCGCCGTAACGGTAAATAGGCAAAGGAGGAAATGAAAAAATGAGTCGTAGTCTAAAAAAAGGCCCATTCTGTGATGACCACTTAATGAAAAAAGTGGAAGAATTGAATGCTGCCGGTAAAAAAACAGTAATCAAAACATGGTCACGTCGTTCAACTATATTCCCTCAGTTCGTGGAACACACATTTGCCGTTTACAATGGTAAAGAACACCTTCCAGTCTATGTTACAGAAGACATGGTAGGACACAAACTTGGTGAATTCGTTCCAACTCGTAAATACGGTGGACACGGAGACGATGACAAGAAAGGCAAACGATAGGAGGAAACGATGATGGAAGTTAAATCAACCGCTAAAACATTACGTATCCCACCTAGAAAAGCTCGTCTTGTAATCGACCTGATTCGTGGGAAAGATGTTGCAGAAGCTGCTGCAATCTTAAAATTTACACCAAATGTTGCTTCAGAAGCAATCGGTAAAGTGTTAAACACTGCGATTGCAAACGCTGTAAACAACAATGATTTAAATGAAGAAAAATTATACGTGAAAGCATGTTATGCTAACGAAGGTGTTACTTTGAAACGCTTCATGCCACGTGCTAAAGGATCTGCTAGTGCAATCCACAAACGCACCAGCCACATTACAATTGTGGTTGCTGAGCGTGATTAAGGAGGTAGAACATGGGACAGAAAGTTAGTCCAATCGGATTACGTGTCGGTGTCATCCGTGACTGGGAGTCAAGATGGTACGCTGATAAAGATTATGCCGATTTGTTATTAGAAGATGTTAAAATCCGTGAATTCGTATTCAAGGAGTTAAAAGCAGCATCTGTTTCAAGAATCGAAATTGAACGTTCTAAAAACCGTGTTGAAGTTATGATCCGTACAGCTCGTCCTGGTGTGATCATTGGTACAAACGGTGAAAGTATTGAACTGTTGAAGAAAAAATTAAACAAATTAACTGGTGGAAAGAACGTTTACATTAAAGTTCTTGAAATCGCGAACCCTGATCTTGATGCAAGATTAGTAGCTCGTAGCATCGCTGATCAATTAGAACAACGTGCTAGTTTCCGTACTGCTCAGAAAAAAGCTATTCAAAGAACAATGAGAGCTGGAGCAAAAGGAATCAAAACTGCTGTTTCTGGACGTTTAGGTGGAGCTGATATGGCTCGTACTGAAGGATATTCTGAAGGTAATGTACCTTTGCATACACTTCGTGCTGACATCGACTACGCTTGGGAAGAAGCAAGTACTACTTACGGTCGTTTAGGTGTTAAAGTTTGGATTTGCCGTGGAGAAGTTCTACCTGGACAAATGGTTCAGGAACCAGAAGCTCCTAAATTCCCAACAAACGACAGACGTCGTAACAACCGTCGTAACAACAACCGTGGTGGAAACAACACAAACAGAAACAATGCGAAAGCTCCTGCACAAGCAGCTGGGGCTCCTAAGAAAGCTACAGAAGGAGGGAACTAATCTATGTTGATGCCTAAAAGAACAAAATATAGACGTCCTCACCGTTTAAGCTATGAAGGACGCGCAAAAGCCGGACGTGATGTATCGTTTGGTGAATATGGTTTAGTTGCTGACACTGGTGCTTATATTAGTAACCGTCAGATAGAGTCAGCACGTATCGCCATGACTCGTTATATGAAACGTGGTGGTAAAGTTTGGATTCGTATCTTCCCTCATATGGCTAGAACGAAAAAACCTCTTGAAGTACGTATGGGTTCTGGTAAGGGTGCTCCTGAAAGCTGGGTAGCAGTCGTTAAAGCAGGCCGTGTTATGTTTGAAATCGCAGGAGTACCAGAAGAAGTAGCACGTGAAGCTTTCCGTCTTGCTTCTCACAAACTTCCAGTGAAGACAAAATTTGTCGTTAGAAAAGGAGAGAAGTAATTATGACAGCGAAAGAGATCAGAGAAAAAAGCAATACTGAATTACTACAAGAGATCGAAACGCTTAAAGATGAACTTTTTAATCTTCGTTTCCAACAGGCTACAGGACAGTTGGCAAACACTGCTCGTTTAAAGACAGTTAAGAAAACAATTGCCCGTATCAAAACAGTGATGACTGAGCGCGAGCTTAGTGGTCAGGATTAAGGAGGATCGTTAAGTTATGGAAAGATCTAACCGTAAAGTATATCGTGGAACTGTTGTTTCCGATAAGATGGATAAAACAATCACAGTAGTGGTTGAAACAAAAAAAGTTCACCCATTATATGGGAAACGCGTAAAGTATTCTAAGAAATTTAAAGCTCACGACGAAAACAATGAAGCTAAAATAGGAGATGTAGTAACAATTATGGAAACACGTCCATTATCTGCTACAAAACGTTTCCGTTTGGTGAAAATCGTCGAAAAAGCTATACAGCTGTAGGCGCTAGGAGGTAGATACTCATGATACAAAACGAAAGTAGATTGCGCGTCGCTGACAATACGGGTGCCAAAGAAGTTCTTGTTATCCGTTGTTTAGGTGGTAGCGTTCGTAAGTTTTCAAACATCGGGGATATCGTTGTCTGTGCTGTAAAGCAAGCTGCTCCTGGTGGAACTGTTAAAAAAGGTGACGTTGTTAAGGCTGTAATCGTACGTACAAGACGTGGGGTTCGTCGTGACAATGGAACATACATTAAATTTGATGACAATGCTGTTGTCCTAATCAAGGATGATAACACACCACGTGGAACTCGTATTTTTGGACCAGTTGCTCGTGAATTGCGTGACAAAGACTTTATGAAAATTGTGTCTTTGGCACCAGAAGTACTATAAGGAGGTGTCTTTGTGAAAATCAAAAAAGGTGATAAAGTTCAAGTTATTACAGGTGCTTACAAGGGTACCATCGCTGAAGTAACTAAAGTTTTCCCTAAAGAAGACAAAGTCATTGTGGAAGGTGTCAACATGGTGAAGAAACACCAGAAACCTACCCAACAGAATCCTGATGGAGGCATTATTGAAAAAGAAGCTCCTATCCACGTTTCTAACGTAATGGCTTATGACTCTAAAGCAAAAAAAGCTAGTAGAGTTGGATACGAAATTAAAGAAGATAAAAAAGGCAACAAAGATAAAGTGCGCGTCTTTAAAAAGACCGGCGCAGAAGTTAAGTAAGGGGAGGTTAAAGGATGAACCGCCTAAATGAAAAATACACACAGGTTGTTGTGCCTAACATGATGAAAAAGTTTGGTTACAAATCCGTAATGGAAGTACCTGCTGTTGAGAAAATCGTAATTAACATGGGTATTGGTGAAGCTGTTGCCAACCCAAAAGTGCTGGATGAAGCTGTTGCTGAATTAGCACAGATCACTGGACAAGCTCCAGTCATCACAAAGGCAAAAAAATCTATCGCGAACTTCAAACTTCGTGAAGGTATGCCAATCGGATGTAAAGTTACATTAAGAAGCGAAAAATTATACGACTTCCTAGATAAACTTATGAACATCTCTTTACCACGTGTTCGTGACTTCCGTGGAGTTTCTGATTCATCATTTGATGGTCGTGGAAACTACACATTGGGTGTTAAAGAACAACTTATTTTCCCAGAAATCAATTTCGATAAGGTAAATAAAGTTCGTGGTATGGATGTAGTTATCGTTACATCTGCAAAAACAAATGAAGAAGCTAAGGCACTCCTTGAAGAATTAGGTATGCCTTTCAAGAAATAGGAGGACTTATACATGGCTAAAACATCAATGATCAATAAACAGAAACGTCCTCAAAAGTTCAAGGTACGTGAGTACACACGTTGCGAACGTTGTGGCCGTCCTCACTCAGTTTTACGTAAATACAAACTTTGCCGTATTTGCTTCCGTGAACTGGCTTATAAAGGTCAGATCCCGGGTGTGAAAAAGGCTAGTTGGTAGTCAGATAGGAGGAATACAGTCATGATTATGACAGATCCGATTGCAGATATGCTTACTAGAATTCGTAACGGTGTGCAAGCACGTCACGAAGTTGTAGAAGTTCCTGCTAACAAAGAAAAAATTGAAATCGCAAAGATTTTGAAAAATGAAGGTTTCATCACAGACTATAATGTGGATGGAGATACTAAAAAAGTTATCAATATCACTTTGAAATATGGTCCTAATAACGAAAAAGTAATCAATGGATTAAGAAGAATTTCTAAACCAGGTTTACGTGCATATGCAAAAGTGGATGCTATCCCTCGTGTATTGAACGGTCTTGGTATTGCAATTATTTCTACATCTCATGGATTAATGACAGATAAAGAAGCGAAAGCTAAACATGTTGGTGGCGAAGTAATCGCCTACGTGTGGTAATAGCTTAACGGAGGAAAGATAAATGTCACGTATCGGTAATAAAGCGATTACCATTCCTGCTGGTGTTGAAATCAACATCGCTGCTGGGAATGAGGTGACTGTTAAAGGTCCTAAAGGAACTTTAGCTCGTCAGTTTGATTCTAACTTAGGAATCAAAATAGAAGAAAATATTTTAACTGTTACTCGTCCTAATGATGAGAAACATATCAAACAACTTCACGGAACAACTCGTGCCTTATTAGCAAATATGGTAGAAGGTGTTTCCGAAGGATTTACAAAAGATCTAGAGATCGTTGGTATTGGATATCGTTCTGCAGTTAGTGGCAACAAATTAACATTGAACGTTGGACACTCACACCCAATTGAATTTGCAATTGAAGAGGGATTGAAGGTGGAATGTACATCCGCAACCGAAATCAAAATTTCAGGAATTGACAAACAACGCGTTGGTGAATTCGCTGCAAATGTACGTGCTGTTAGAAAACCAGAACCTTACAAAGGAAAAGGTATTCGCTATAAAGGTGAATATGTTCGTCGTAAGGAAGGAAAAACAGCAGGTAAGAAATAGTGGGAAAGGAGAACTTGAACAATGCTTAAGAAAATATCTAGAAATGATGAGCGTCTACGCCGTCACGTGCGTGTTCGTACCAAAATCAGCGGTACTCCTGAATGTCCCCGCCTGAACGTTTTCCGTTCAAACAGCAACATTCACGCACAAATTATCGATGATGTTAATGGAAAAACATTGGCATCAGCAAGTAGTGTAGAATTGAAATTAGAAAACGGTGGAAATACAGAAGCCGCTAAAACTGTAGGAACAGAAATCGCAAAACGTGCAAAAGAAGCAAAAATTGAAACTGTTGTATTTGACCGTGGAGGATATGTTTACACAGGTCGTGTCAAGGCGCTGGCTGATGCAGCTAGAGAAGCCGGACTGAAATTTTAGGAGGTTATGCGAATGGAACGTAAACCAAGAAGAGATCAGCGTGAAAAAGAATTTGAAGAACGCGTTGTTACCATTAACCGTGTAACGAAAGTAGTAAAAGGTGGACGTCGTTTCCGTTTTGCTGCTCTTGTCGTTATTGGAGATAAAAAAGGTCGCGTAGGGTTCGGTACAGGAAAAGCAAACGAAGTACCTGACGCTATTAAAAAAGCTATCGAAGATGCAAAGAAAAACGTATTCCATGTTTCAATGGTAGGAACTACAATTCCTCATGAAATCGTTGGAACTTATGGAGCTGGTGAAATTTTCCTTCGTCCTGCTTCAGAAGGTACGGGAGTTATCGCTGGTGGTGCAGTTCGTGATGTATTAGAACTTGCAGGTATCAACGATGTTCTATCTAAATGTATCGGTTCACGTACACCAATCAATATGGTACGTGCAACAGTAGAAGCATTGCAGAACCTGAAAACGGTAGAAGACGTAGCTCGTCTCCGTGGTAAAAAACCAGAAGAAATTCGCGGTTAACAGGAGGGTGAAACTATGAAATTACATGAAATGAAATATACAGAAGGATCTAGAGAATCGGCTTTCCGTAAAGGTCGTGGACATGGATCTGGAAATGGTAAAACAGCTGGTAAGGGTCATAAAGGACAGAACGCAAGATCTGGCGGAGGAGTTCGTTTAGGTTTTGAAGGTGGTCAGACACCATTAGCTCGTCGTTTACCAAAACGCGGATTTACAAACTTCACTCGTAAAGAGTATGGTATTGTAAACGTAGCATCTTTAAATAACTTTAAAGATGGAACTGAAATCACTCCAGAATTATTATTGGAATGTGGTTTAGTTAAAAAAGAACTTGATGGCATCAAAGTATTAGGCGAAGGTGCTTTAGAAAAGAAATTAACTGTAAAAGCTAACAAATTCTCTAAATCAGCGATCGCTGCCATTGAACAAGCAGGCGGAAAAGCAGAGGTTATCTAATCATGTTTAGAACCTTTGTGGACATGTTCAAGAATAAGGATATTCGTAAAAGAGTATTCTTTACTCTTGGCATGCTGTTTATCTTTCGCTTTGGATCTGCAATAACAGTTCCAGGTGTAGATGTAACGGAGTTAACAAAAGGTATTGAAAATAACTCATTGTTTAATATGATCAACCTGCTGGGTGGTGGAGGCTTGGAACAATTATCTGTCTTTGCGATGGGTGTTGGTCCATATATTACGGCTTCTATCATCATTCAATTGTTGTCCATGGACGTTGTTCCATCCCTAACGGAGCTTGCTAAAGGCGGGGCAACAGGGAAAAAACAGATCGATCGTTATACACGTTATTTAGCTGTTGTTCTTGCGTTTTTCCAGGCAACAGTTTTAGTATATGGGTTCTCTCAACAGTACACTACGTTACTTGTTGGTGGGAATACATGGGCATCTATCCTTTATGTAACAACACTGTTAACTGCAGGGTCAATGTTCCTTTTATGGATCGGAGATCGAATCTCTATGAAGGGTATTGGAAACGGTATTTCCTTCATTATTGCTGCGGGTATTATCTCTCGTCTTCCATTCCAGTTTCAATCTGCATGGGAAACGATGGTTGGTACAAAAATGGCAGCTACTAGTATAGCAGCCTATGGATTATATATCTTATGCTATCTGTTGATTATTGTATTTGTTGTATGGATGCATACAGCAGAACGTAAAATTCCTATTCAATATACAAGTAGTACAGTAACAACTAGAAACAAGGATAACACATACTTGCCATTGAAAATCAATTCCGCAAGTGTAATTCCAGTTATCTTTGCATCTGCCATCATGGTAGCGCCTTTACAGCTATGCCGTATGATTTGGCCAAGTGCTAGTTGGTTAACTACACTTGATCGTTTTATGGGAATGCAGACTGCAGAAAGTCTTGTAATCTATGTAGTACTTATTCTTCTATTTACTTTCTTCTATGCAAAACTACAGGTTGATCCTGAAAAAATCGCAGAGAACTTAGGGAAATCAGGAACTTATATTCCAGGCATTCGTCCAGGAAGTGAGACAAAGGACTACATCAATAAAGTATTAAGTAGAATCACTGTATTGGGAGCTATCGGACTTGCATTCATTGCAGTACTTCCACATGCACTACCTTTGATTAAGAGCATCAATTTACCAGCTAATATGGGAATTGGTGGTACTGGAGTTATCATCGTTGTTGGTGTAGCTATGGAAACTGTAAAACAGATTCAAGGACGCTTAACTCAGAAATCCTATCAGGGATTTATGGATAAATAGAAGGTGAAGCAAATGAATATCCTTATTATGGGAGGACCTGGTGCTGGTAAAGGTACTATGTCTTCGAAAATCGTTGAAAAGTTTAATGTAAACCACATATCTACAGGAGATATCTTCCGTAGTGAAATCGGGAAGCAGACTGAACTTGGCATGATGGCAAAAAGCTATATGGATAAAGGTTTGCTTGTACCTGATGAAGTTGTTAACAACATGGTGAAAAGTTACTTAGAAAAATTAGAAGATAAGAAAAACGGTTTCTTATTAGATGGTTATCCAAGAACTTTGGATCAGGCAAAAGCATTCGATGCATTGGCAAATGGTAGTGAACTTGCAATTGATAAAGTCGTTGCTTTGGACATCGATTTTGAAATATTGTCAGGACGTATTACAGGTCGTCGTATATGCAAAGATTGTGGTGAAATCTATCATGTTACTTCACATCCTTCTACAATTGAAGGGAAATGTGATAAATGTGGTGGAGATCTGTATCAGCGTAAAGATGATACAGTAGCAAGTCTAATTGTACGTTTGGAAGAATACAGCAATCAAACTGCTCCTGTTCTTGCATATTATGCAGATAAGGGCATTGTATCTACGATTGATGCTAGTCAACCTATTGAACGCGTATGGGAAGATGTGCTATCAGCTCTGGAGAAATAGAATGGTGAAAGCCAAGACAAATCAAGAGTTGACATTTATGAGAAAAGCGGGTATAATTGTTGCGCTTGCACATCGTGCTGTAAGTGCAGCAATGAAGCCTGGAATTACGACAAAACAGATTGATGAAATCGTTGAAGATGTTATCAAAAAGAACGGCGGAAAGCCGTCTTTTAAGGGTTTGTACGGATTTCCAGCTGCTACCTGTATTTCTATAAATTCCGTTGTTGTACATGGTATCCCAGACGATACAAAATTACAGGACGGTGACATTGTTTCAGTAGATATCGGTGCCAGTTATCAAGGGTATCATGGAGACTCTGCATGGACATATGCTGTAGGAAATGTGAGTGAAGATGCACGATCTTTAATGAACGTGACCGAAGAAGCCTTATATGAAGGTTTAAAAATGGCAAAAGCAGGGAATCATTTAACTGATATATCTCATGCGATTGGAGAATATGTGTATGCACATGGGTATTCCATTCCACGAGATTTTGCAGGGCATGGTATTGGAACTTCTGTCCATGAAGATCCGACAGTTCCAAATTTCGGTTCTGCAGGTCATGGCGTTCTTTTGAAAGAAGGAATGACGTTGGCAATTGAACCTATGGTTCACGCAGGCAGACCACAGACAAGAATGATGAGCGATGGTTGGACGACAAAAACCAGAGATGGTAGCCTTGCCGCCCACTATGAACATACGATCGTCATCATGAAAGATGGGTATGAAATACTTACCGTATTAAATAAGGAGGAACATCCAGATAATGGGTAAACAAGATGTTATTGAAATTGATGGAGTAGTAATCGATACTCTACCAAACGCAATGTTTAAGGTGAAACTCGAGAACGGACACGAAATTCTGGCTCACGTTTCTGGTAAAATCCGTATGCATTACATCCGCATTTTACCAGGGGACCGTGTAACTGTGGAGATTTCACCCTACGATTTAACACGTGGGCGTATTACATTCCGACATAAATAAGTCGTGAATAAGGAGGAAAACGCATGAAAGTAAGACCATCTGTCAAACCAATGTGCGATAAGTGCCGCATTATCAAACGTAAAGGCCGTGTTATGGTTATTTGCGAAAATCCAAAACATAAACAAAGACAAGGAAACTAATGGAGGTGTAATGTAAAATGGCTCGTATTGCAGGTGTTGACTTACCACGCGATAAGCGTGTTGTAGTGTCATTGACGTACATTTACGGTATCGGACGTCCTACAGCAGAAGAAATTCTAGCAAAAACAGGAATTAGTCAAGATATCCGTGTAAAAGATTTAAGCGATGAGCAGGTAAATGCTATTCGTACAGAAGTAGATGCTGTCAAAGTTGAGGGTGATCTACGTCGTGAAGTTCAATTGAACATCAAACGTCTGATGGAAATCGGATGTTACCGTGGAATCCGTCATAGAAGAGGATTACCAGTTCGTGGACAACGTACAAAAACAAACGCACGTACTCGTAAGGGTCCAGTGCGCACAGTAGCAAATAAGAAGAAATAGGACGATAGGAGGAAATTAAATAATGGCAAAGAACGTAAAAGCGGGCGCTCGTAAACGTAAGATCCGCAAGAATATTGCTCGTGGATGTGCTCATATTCACTCAACTTTTAACAATACCATCGTTACTATTACTGATGAAAACGGAAACGCTGTAGCATGGTCAAGTGCAGGAGCATTAGGGTTCAAAGGTTCTCGTAAATCTACACCTTTTGCGGCACAAATGGCTGGAGAAGCTGCAGGTAAAGCAGCAATAGAGAATGGTATGAAGACAATTTCAGTGAATGTGAAAGGTCCAGGTCCTGGACGTGAAGCAGCTGTAAGAGCATTACAGGTAGCTGGACTTGAGATTTCAATGATTAACGATGTAACACCTATTCCACATAATGGATGTCGTCCACCAAAACGACCACGTGGTTAGTAGTAAACCTAAACTGAGGAGGTAATTATGCAAAAATTCGAACGTGCACATTTTGAAGTAAAAGAATATATTGATTCAGAACATTACGGTAAGTTTGTATTTGAACCTTTAGAAAGAGGTTTTGGAACAACTATTGGAAATGCACTAAGACGTGTTTTGCTCTCCTCTTTACCAGGAGCTGCCGTATTTTCAATTAAAGTTGATGGTGTTTACCATGAGTTTACTTCAATTCCAGGAATTGTAGAAGACGTAACGGCAATCATCCTAAACATTAAAACGCTGGTTATGAAAATTCAGGACGATGAGATTTATACTCTTCGTATCTCTAAACAGGGACCTGGTGAAGTAACTGGGGCTGACATTATCTGCCCAGAAGGAGTAGAAGTACTAACACAGGACTTACATATCTGTACTCTTGAAGAGGGTGGTATGTTAGAAATGGAACTACAAGCTCGTAATGGACGTGGTTATGTGAGTGCAGACACAAATAAACAGTTATATCAATCACCTAATCAACCATTAGGTATTATTTATACAGATTCAATTTATACACCAATTGAAAAAGTGGCATACAATGCTGAACCAACTCGTGTTGGTCAGGATGCACACTATGACAAAGTTACTTTGGAAATTTGGACGGATTCTTCCATTTCTCCAGCAGAATCTATTGCACTAGGTGCTAAGATTTTGATTGATCATTTAGAATTATTGACAAATGTTCATGAAGCTGTGAATGATATGGAATCTGTGATGAAAGAAGCACAGGGAGAAGTACAGAACAAAGGACTTGTTATGATGATTGAAGATCTTGACTTATCCGTACGTTCATACAACTGTTTAAAACGTGCAGGAATTCAAACTGTTGAAGAACTGACACAAAGAACAGAAGATGAAATGATGAGAGTAAGAAACTTAGGTAAGAAATCATTAAAAGAAGTAAAAGATAAGATCTATGATTTGGGATTAAACTTCAAATCATACGAATAAAATACTCGCAAGGGAGGTTAATGACCAATGTGGAATCGTAAATTAGGACGTACTGCTGATCACCGTAAAGCATTGTTCCGTAACATGGCTACATCAGTTATTGCTAACGGACAGATTGAAACTACTGAAATGAAGGCAAAAGAACTTCGTACAGTTGTTGATGAACTGATTACTTTAGCGAAACGTGGAGACCTGCACGCTCGTCGTCAGGCTGCTGCTTTCGTACGTGATGTTGTAGTTAACGAAACAACAGGACAGACAGCATTACAGAAATTATTTGACGAAATCGGACCTGCATATGCAGAACGTAATGGTGGTTACACTCGTGTAATTAAAACCAGAGTTCGCCGCGGAGACGCAGCGCCAATGGCAATCATTGAATTAGTTAAATAATCTAGATAGCATCGTGTATATATACATGGTGCTTTTTTTTATTCTTGATTGCTCTAAAGAATGGAACGTGCTAAACTTATGGGTATATATGAGGAGGATGTTAGATGAAACAAAGAAAAATGAGGATGATTATCATCTGTATAATTGTTGCTATATGCATCCTTGGAATTGCAGGGTATTTACTAACGAAAAAAGATACATCATCCATTACATTTGTTGAGAATGATGTGATAGAATACGGAAATCAAAACAGTAGTTCAAAAAGCCTTGTTGAAGACACAAACGCTACGATTACTTCATATCCTAAAATCAATGTGATGAAGATCGGAAAACAGACACTGACATATGTAGTAAAAGATGGTTCCTCAACAAAGGAAATTACACATGAAATTACAATTAAAGATACAAAGAAACCAAGTATTGAATTCAAAGAAGAAGAAGTAAGCTGCTTATTCGATAGTGAGTTTAATCCAGTATTAAACATCCAATCTATAAAAGATCCAGTAGATGGAGAATTACAATATCATGAGAGTTCAAAAAAAGGGAGCTATCAAGTTACTTCTAATGTGAATATTTCAAAAGAAGGAAGTTATACAGTAGAGGTAACCGCAATTGATAAGAATGGCAATAAAGCTAAGAAAAGCTATAAGGTAACAGTAAAAAAAGGTACACAAGGAACATCTCAAGAAATCCAACCTACCTATATCAATGGTATACTCATTGTGAATAAGAAGTATGGTTTACCAAGCAGTTTTGGAGAAATGGATTCGACAGCTTATGCAGCGCTACAGAATCTTCAAAAAGAAGCGCAAGAGGCAGGTTATGATATACCAACACTCTCTGGTTTTCGTACCTATGATACACAAGTAACGTTATATAATAACTATGTAGCGCGTGATGGAAAAGAAGCCGCAGATCGTTATTCTGCACGTCCTGGTTTCTCTGAACACCAGAGTGGCTTATGTTTTGATATTGGGGCGATCGATGATAATTATGGAGAAACGCCTGCAGGGAAATGGTTAGAAGAAAATTGCCATAAATATGGATTTATTATCCGTTATCCAAATGGAAAAGAAAATATTACAGGATATATGTATGAACCATGGCATGTACGCTATGTTGGAGAAACAGTCGCAACTACGATTATGAATAAAGGAATCACATTAGAAGAATATTTAGGAGTAAAAGGATAAAATGGAGAATGAGACAAATAATTTAATACAAGAAATGGAACAATATGCAGTCGATAACAACGTTCCTATTATGATGCAAGATGGACTAGAATTTATGTGTTCTTTTATTCATGAACACAATATCAAATCCGTTTTGGAAATAGGAAGTGCTATCGGATATTCTGCACTACGTATGGCAATGCTTGACAAAGATATACGCGTTGTAACGATTGAAAGAGATGAAGCTCGATATCAGAAAGCAAAAGAATATATAGAACGTAGCAAATACGCAACTCAAATCACGTTATTATATGGAGATGCTTTAGAAGCACATATCGAAGGAGAGTTTGACATGTTGTTTATCGATGCGGCCAAAGCGCAATATATCAAATTTTTTGAGCGTTATGAAGGCAATGTGAAACAACATGGGTATATCTTATCTGATAATTTACAATTTCATGGGTTTGTAGAACATCGCGATCGTAAGATGTCTAGAAATCTTCGTCAATTGGTTGGCAAAATTGAACGCTTTGTAGATTACTTAAAAACCAGAGATGATTATGACACACAATTCCTAGAAGATGGGGATGGTATTGGAATTAGTAGAAAAAAATAGTTTTCATGTATTAACTATAAGGTTTTGTGATACAATATAATCATAGAAAGATAATATTAGAAAGTGGTGACTTATATGAAAAAAATAATACCTGTATTAGCAATTCTTGGTGGTGCAGCAGCACTTGCTGCATATAAAATTAAAAAGGATGAGCAGAAAAAAATCATCGATCTTGATGAAGGTATGCTTTATGATGAAGCATTAGCAGAAAATGAAGATGATCCTGTTGAAGAAGGTCCTATCAGTGATCCTACTTCTTGTTGTGTAGAAGATGTCAAAGATAAGATTAAAGACACTTTAGACAGCGCTGATGAGGCAATTGATGAAGCAAGCGATAAAGTGGAAGCTTTTGCGGAACATGCTTCAAAGAAAGTAAAAAAGGCTGTAAAGGATGCAAAGGAAGTATTTCCAAATCTTTTAGAAGAAGAAATCAATGAGTTAAAAGATAAGGCAAAAGCAATCATGGAAGATATGCGTGCACAAGGTGATGTTCACGAAAACGAACGTCCTGTACAACACACTGTCCATTTTGATGCTGTTGAGGATGCTGAGAACTTTAAAAACAAAATCATCAATAAAGGATATGTTGTAAGTGCTGGTGAAACAGAACTTGAACTTCTTGTACTTCATATCGCTCCACTAGATGAAGTGAAATTGATTGCGAACATTTTATACATCGTAAATGAAGTCCGTGCAAATCATGGAACTTACGATGGATGGACAAGCAAGATAACTTATTGAACATGGAAAATTCCATGTTTTCTTTTTTTCTATAAACATACTTGAGAATTATAGAATTAGGATATTGCGATTTTTTTACTTTCCTATATAATAAGAGGATATAGGGAGATGAGGGAAATGATTAAAAAGCACTTTAATTTTTTCACGATGTTTGTAAGTGGCGCTTTTTTTTGTGTTCTCGGCGTCTCTTTTCTTTTTGATAGCTTGTCTATATGGAATTGGCTCTATATTACATTAGTTGCGGGTATTTCAGGAGTCGTTGTCATTAAAATCTTTAATATGTTCTTAAACTATAAAAAGATTAAAAAAAGAATTTCACAATGGATGGATATCCTTCTTTGGATTGTAGTATTAATCGTCTCCTTTTCTGTTCCAGAATATTTTTATGCGATATTACCTAGACTAGTGGGTGGATGGATTTTGCTTCATGCGATTGTAAAAATCATTGTTTTGAACATACGTAAAAAAGATAAACTACCCGTACAAATTCATAGTATTTTATTCTTGATTGGTGATTTAATCATGTGTTTCTATTTATTGATTGCGCCTGATAAACATGAGACAGTTATCAATTGGTTTACAGGGGGATACTTCATTATTTATGGAGGAAATGTTTTACTTGATATGATTCGTGAAATATTACCAACTGGTTCAGGAGAAAAGTTAGATCATAAAATACAATTATCCGTACCTCCAATTTTATCTGTAATCATACCACCTCATCTAATGTCTACGCTATTAAACAAAGATAAAGAAGATCAAATCAAAGAAGAATTTGAGGCCATTAAAGAAGATATACCGGTAGATATGGAAGTGCTTATTCATTTAGCCGCAAAGGGACCAGCGATGTTTGGACATGCGGATTTGGTGTATCGTGGGATGGTCATATCCTATGGGTGTTATGATCCTCATAATCGTCGGTTGTTTGGTACGTTAGGAGATGGGGTAATCATCATCGCACCACGTGATTCCTATATTAAGAATTGCCTTGAGAATGAAGGGAAAACATTAGTTAGCTTTGGGGTATCTTTAAATACAGAACAAAAGAAATTACTGAATGAACGATTATTAGAAGTGTTTTCTAATTTGGTTGATTTTGAAAGTGATGAACAATTAAAACAAAAAAATCTTCCAATTCAAGGCATTTGTGATGATTATATTAGTAGGGTAACACGAACTTCACCAGAAGCACTGTTCTATAAAATCAAAGAAGGAAAATTAAAAACATTCTTTGTGTGTTCTACAAATTGTGTGTTCTTCATGTCCAACATATTAAGTGTCATAGGTTTAAATTTGTTTGATTTAAGCGGTATTGTATCACCAGGAGCATATTATGACTTTTTAAACAAACAATTTAAAAGTAATAAAGGATTCATTGTTTCTAGAAAATTATATCGAAAAAAAGATGCACATTTGTTTTCAAAGCGTAAGGGTTTGTAATACGGTCTCATTCGTTGTATAATAATAAGGCTTTGAGGTGATGAAAATGGAAAAGATAAGAGTAGAAAATCTAACCTTTTCTTATGATAGAGAAAGAAACGCAGTAGAAGGTGTTTCTTTTCATATTGAGAAAGGCAGTTATACGACAATCATTGGACATAATGGTAGTGGGAAAAGTACGATAGCAAAATTGATCACTGGACTATTAGAAAAAAGTGATGGAAAGATCTTTGTAGACGATGAAGAATTAACGGTTGATAATGTGTACGATATACGCAATAAAATTGGAATTGTTTTTCAAAATCCTGACAATCAGTTTATTGGTGCAAGCGTCGCAGATGATATCGCGTTTGGTTTAGAGAATCATCAGGTAGCAAGTGAAAAAATGCAAGAGATTATCGAACGTTTTGCGGATAAGGTCAAGATGAGTAAATATTTGTTAAGTGAACCTACGAAATTATCTGGTGGACAAAAACAAAGAGTTGCCATTGCGGGTGTTTTAGCAATGTCTCCTGAAATCTTGATTTTTGATGAATCCACTAGTATGTTAGATCCACAAGGAAAAGCAGAAATCAACGAACTTATTCAAGAAATTCATCGCGAAAGTAAAATCACAATCATCTCAATTACGCACGATATTGAAGAGGTGGCAACTGCAGATTACGTCATTGTCATGGATGATGGACATGTCGTTATGGAAGGAAAACCAGAAACCATATTGTTGCGTGAAGAGGAACTAATTGCGCTTCAATTGGATATCCCTTTCGCATTAAAATTTACAAATGCATTGAAAAAATGTCATATTCATATAGCAGCATGTACAACAATGGAAAAGGTGGTGGATGAAGTATGTCAATTACGTTCAAACAAGTAGAACATACATACAATCCTGATTCTCCTTTTTCTTATGCAGCATTAAAAGGAATCGATTTAGATATAACAGAAGGAAAAGTAACCGCTGTTATCGGAGAAACTGGAAGTGGAAAATCTACACTTGTTCAGCATTTAAATGCACTTCTTTTACCAAGTGGTGGAGAATTACAAGTTCTAGATAAAACCATTACCGCAAATGTAAAACCAAAAGATTTAAAAAGCTTACGTAAACAAGTAGGACTTGTGTTCCAATTTCCAGAGTATCAATTATTTGAAGAAACAATCGCAAAAGATGTTAGCTTTGGACCTAAGAACTTTGGTGTAAGTGAAGAAGATGCATATCTTCGAGCAAAAGAGATTATAAAAATTGTAGGCATGGATGAAAGCTACTTAGAAAAATCTCCATTTGATTTATCTGGAGGACAAAAAAGAAGAGTCGCAATCGCTGGTATTTTAGCAATGGACCCAAACGTATTAGTACTTGATGAACCAACAGCTGGATTAGATCCACAAGGTGCACAAGATATGATGGCACTCTTTGTACGTATGAATAAAGAATTCAAGAAAACAGTTTTAATTGTTACGCATGATATGGAACATGTTCTTCATTACTGCGATGAAGTAATCGTAATGAAAGATGGTAAAGTGAAAACTAAGTGTGATGTACAATCTTTCTTTGAAGATGTTTCTATATTAAAAGAATTGGAGATTAATCCACCAGCTGTCATTCGTCTTCGTGAAGAATTGATTAAAAACGGATTTCATATCGACACAAAGATATTGGATATCGATGAACTTGCGGCTGCGGTTGAAAAAGAGGTGAATCCTCATGAATAATATTGCATTAGGTAGTTACCTTCCATTAGATTCACCAATACATAAAATGGACCCTCGTGCCAAAATATGTGCGATGTTACTAATGATGATTGCGATTTTCTTGCCAGCAGGATACATTGGTTATGTTGTATTAGGCATTTGTATTGTGCTAGTGGCAATCCTAGCAAAACTAAAAATCAAATTCTTATGGCGAGCTATGAAGCCAATGTTGTTTATGTTAAGTTTTTTATTGATTATCAACTTAATTGTAGTAAAACAAGGAGATGTCTTATTTTCAATTAGTAGCTGGGATATTTATAGTGGTGCTATTTCACAGACTTTATATATTGTGGTTCGATTAGCCTTAATGATTATGATTACCACAATATTAACAGCCACCACAAAACCCTTAGAACTTACATTAGGAATCGAAGATTTATTAAAACCATTTCAAGTAATTCACGTACCAGCTCATGAAATTGCGATGATGATTTCTATAGCGTTACGTTTTATTCCTACATTAATTGAAGAAACACAGCGTATAATGAAAGCACAGGCATCCCGTGGTGTGGATATGGAAAATGGGAAATTAATCGAAAAAGTAAAAGCGATTCTTTCTTTGATTGTTCCATTGTTTGTTTCTGCCTTTCAAAGAGCAGAAGATTTAGCCTATGCAATGGAAGCGAGAGGGTATATTCCAAATCGTCCTCGTACACGTTATAAACAATTGAAAATGACAGGGCGTGACTATATATTACTTGTAGGTGTCTTTGTTATCCTAGCTCTTACTATCGGTATTGCGCTATATGTCTAGATTCAAAGCGATTGTAAGTTATGATGGTTCTCGATACGGTGGATGGCAAAAACAACCCAATACTCATTCTATCCAAGAAGAGATAGAACTTGCGTTAGAGAAGATCAATGGCACCCCTACACCTATCACAGCGAGTGGTAGAACGGATGCACTTGTTCATGCGATTGCGCAATGCTTCCATTTTAATGCTGTTAAAGAACTTGATGGAGATCACTGGAGACAGGCGATCAACTCCCTTCTTCCTAAAGACATACGTATTCAACAGGTAGAGAAGGTTCATGATGAATTTCATGCACGATTCGATTGTGTTGGGAAACGTTATGATTATTTAATTACACATGATGTACTCAATCCATTCCTAGAACAATATATGGAAAAAGATCGAAAGATTTTGGATGTTGCCTATATGCAAGAATGTGCAAATGTATTTATTGGCACCTATGACTTTACAAGTTTCACAAGTAATAAAATTGACCCAAGAAAGCCAAGGATCAAAACTATAACACGTGCTGAAATTCTACAAGAAGGTAAATCTGTACGTATGATATTTGAAGGCAATGGATTCTTACGTTATATGGTAAGAATGCTAGCGGGAACACTCATTGAAGCTGGAAAGCATCGTATTTCTAAAGAAGATGTTGAACAGATGCTACATGCGAAGGATAAACATGTATGCCGTTATAAAGCGCCAGCCCAAGGGTTGTATTTAGTAAAGGTTGATTATAAAGAAGAGTAATCTTCTTTTTTTGTTATATAAGGTGTATGATCAAAATAGAACGGAGGTATTCAAATGAATTTAGAAGAATTTTATGATCAATTCAAAAAGGAAGTTGATACTGCTGCAAAAAAAAATGAATTAGGAGATGATAATGAACCCAAAGGGTTCACAAAGAAAATTTTAAAATGTATTGAGGATAGTCTGACTAATTTGGGAATTGAATATCATAATCCTAAGTTAAAAGACAATAGAATAGGAAGCTTTTTTCAAAAAGAGTACTACAAAATCGATATGGTAGGATGGACAAGAACAGAAGAATATGAGAATGCGGGTAAGAATGCTCCCCTAAACAAACATGCATGGATATTGGATTTTGCCATAGAACATGAGAATAATTATCGAGATTGGTCGGATGAAGTTATTAAGCTGATGAATATTGATTGCCCACTAAGGGTCGTGATTGGTTATGTGAATAGAAAGGATCTTTGTGATGAAGGAGCATTAAATTATATGAACGAGATGTTATCTAAGCTTTATATAAATATGAGACCTAAAATACATCAGAATGATGAGTTTGCAATCATACTAGGAAATAAGAATGCAAAAAGGACAATTACAAAAAGTTTAGATTATAGATGTTATAAGGTATATTTCGAAAATGGGAAATTCGATTATAGACAAGTATAGGAATAAAATTATATACAAGATATTCTCACTGCTTTATAAGCCAGGTAATTTCAATTTCTTATACTTTATGGTATAGTATACCTATAATTTTTATACTAATTAACAAGGAGGTACTATGCGGAAAACAAATTATCATACACATACAAAAAGATGTATGCATGCATCAGGAGCAGATGAGGAATATGTAGTAAGTGCAATAAAGAATGGTTACAAAGAACTGGGATTTTCAGATCATACACCATGGAAATATGGAAGTAATTATGTCGCTCATATGCGAATGAAACTTGCACAGTTCGACGATTACTATGCATCCATAGCAAGTTTAAGAGAAAAGTATAAGGATCGAATTTCAATTAAAATAGGATTGGAATGTGAATACTTTCCCAAATACATGCCATGGTTAAAAAGCTTTATAAAAGAAAAAAACATCGATTATATTATCTTTGGGAATCATTATTATAAAACAGATGAAAGACAAGTTTATTTTGGGACTGCATGTGAAAGCGAAGAAATGATGCGCTATTATGTAGATGAAGCTATTGAGGGAATGGAAACAGGATTATATTCTTATTTATGTCATCCAGATTTATTT
Source organism: Amedibacillus sp. YH-ame10 (assembly GCF_053848885.1). Taxonomy (NCBI): domain Bacteria; kingdom Bacillati; phylum Bacillota; class Erysipelotrichia; order Erysipelotrichales; family Erysipelotrichaceae; genus Amedibacillus; species Amedibacillus sp. YH-ame10. The sequence continues at coordinate 49,265 of NZ_JBSPFA010000015.1, read as the reverse complement.
ATGAGAGGGCACCGTGTATTTGATGATATTGCGAAACGCGAATCAAGAAGACTATGTGAAGCCGCAAAAAGACTTAACATTCCTTTAGAATATAATTTAGCTGGTGCACAATATAATGATATTATGAATACTATGCAATATCCACATACAGAGTTCTGGAAGATTGCGGCTGAAGTTGGGAACACAGCCATCATTGGTGTTGATGCTCATGAGCCTGCTGCTTTGGAACATGATAAATATCGTAATCAAGCACTTGCTTTATTCGAAGAACTACATATGAATGTTACGGATACGATTAAATTTTTTAACTCTTCTAATAAATAGAGGAGTTTTATTTATATCCTGTAAACAACTTGATGAAATAAAGGTGTACTTCCATAATAATCTCCACGATATTGTTAATGATTAGATGATATTTAAAACAAAAAAACATCATTATTTAGTTTTGTCCTATGCTTAAAAAAGGTTATAGAATAAAGCGTTCATGAAAAAAGGAGGAATCTTGCAAAAACACAAAGTTTTTGTTGACTTATAGGTCATTTGATTATAAACTATTAAATAGGCACTTATGCCTTTGTAGCCCCGGAAACTACATCGGAAAGGAAGTATTAATATGCGCCAAACAACATTTACAAAACCTGCTGAAGTTGAACGTACATGGTACGTTGTAGACGGAACAGGAAAAACTTTAGGACGCTTAGCGACTGAAGTTGCAACAGTATTAAGAGGTAAACACAAACCTACTTATACACCAAACGTAGACTGTGGAGATTATGTTATCGTTATCAACGCTGACAAAATCGAAATGACAGGAAACAAATTGGATACTAAAAACTATTACAATCACTCTGGTTATGCAGGCGGAATGCGTGTACGTAGTGCACGTACTATGAAAACTAAGTACACAGTTGAATGGGTTGAAAAAGCTATTCACGGTATGTTACCTCATACAAAACTTGGTGATGTAATGCGTAAACATGTATTTGTTTACACAGGTAATGAACATCCACATACAGCACAAAAACCAGTTGAACTGGTTATCAAAGGTTAGGAGGAATAAGAAATGGCAGCTAAGAAAAATACAGTTACTTACATTGGTACAGGACGCCGTAAAACATCTGTTGCTCGTGTCTTTATGACTCCGGGTAAAGGTACAATTTCAGTTAATGATAAAACATTAGAAGAATATTTGCCTTATGAAACTTTGCGTATGGTTGTTCGTTCACCATTAGAATTGACAGAAACTTTAGGTCAATTTGATATCAAAATCAATGTTCAGGGTGGTGGTTACACTGGACAGGCTGGAGCAATGCGTCATGGTATCACTCGTGCTTTAATGGAAGCAAGCGCTGATTACCGTCCTGCATTAAAAGCAGCTGGTTTTGTTACACGTGACCCTCGTGCGAAAGAACGTAAAAAATACGGTCTTAAAGCAGCACGTCGTGCACCTCAGTTCTCAAAACGTTAATTATTTATCGTATTGGAACAATTCACAATTTATTGTGTACAGAGAACCCTTTATTGCAAAGGGTTTTTTTGTGTTTAGAAGTGTATAGAAAGTTACATTTATGTGTATATTTGCTCATCAGTATTTCAAATAACCATAATTTAAAGATCTCTCCTTTCTATTGAAATGATAAAAAACTATTAACTTAGAATTTATTTAGAAGTATTGATTACTAAAAACCTTTTTTATAATCTAGTTGCTTCGCGTCTATTTTATAGAATCATTGTGATAATACCGATGGATGTGATAAGATGTTTGTATACTTAAATATTCTTTTGATTTTCATCGTTAATAATTTATAAATCAGATTATATATGATAGAGATACATTTTACAGTATAGACTAAAGGAGAAGGGAAAATATGAAAATGAAGAAAATGGCACTGATATCAATGATTATGATATTACTCACCGCTTGTACGAGTAAATCAGGTGGGGAAATACAGGTTAGCGGAAAACCTAATCTCGTGGGGGCTTATCAGGAAATGAACTTGCCTACATATTGGATCGATAAATTAGATAATCCTGATGAACTTATTATGTCAAAAAAACAGATTGAAGATTTCAATAAAAAAATTACAGATTCAGAGGCTACAAAATGTATAGATTTAGACAGCTATAAGAAAACACTAGAGAAAGATGAATTACTTGAAAAGTTAAGATTATATACAGTTCCAGAAGAACCAATATATATTAATAATATTGCTGTAAGTGATGATTATTACGAACAACTTCTTTCAAATAGGAATGAAGAGAAGGTAAAGGATGAAAATCCCGTAAGATTTGGAGTGATTATACAAAATACTCAAGTAAGAAATTTTCCTACTTCTGATGTGAGTTACAGCGAAGCAAATGATATCGATTTCGATATGGGCTGTGAATCAGTTTTAAAAAGTGGCGAGAGGGTTTTGATTTTACACGAATCCACTGACCAAAGTTGGCAATATGTACAAGCATATAATTATATTGGTTGGGTGAAAACAGAGGATACTGCATACTGTACAAACGATGAGTGGAAATCAATAGCACAGAATACTGATTGGCTTACGGTTACAGGAAATCGAATTATCTTAGATGTGAACAATAGTAATCTTAAAGTTTCTAGTAAGGAATTTACTATGGGGACGAAATTCATGCTAGTTAAAGATAAGCCTTTAGATGTTGACGGAGTTTTTACAGAAAGCTCTTATGTAGTGTTGATTCCCACAAGAGAAGAGAATGGAGATTTGAAACTAGTTGAAACAAGGATACCTCAAGGATTAGATGTAACTGAAGGTTTCTTGGAATATACTCCTAGAAATGTAATAACGCAGGCATTTAAAATGCTTGGAGAGCGTTACGGTTGGGGTGGACTGTGGAATGCACGTGATTGTGCTAGTTACATAATGGATGTTTATCATTGTTTCGGAGTTAATTTACCTAGAAATGCTGATAGTCAGGCTGCAGTACCTGCTAAAAGAGTTGATGTATCGAAAAATAGCGATGAACAAAAAGAAGCCTTAATTCTAAAGCAACCAATTGGCACATTGCTTGAGATAAATGGTCATATTATGATATATATAGGTGAGTATGGGGGGGAACCATTTGTAATTCAGCAAGCATTTAGCTTTATACCAAAGGAAGATGAAAAACTTGTTACAGCTGGATGTTCATTTGTGTCTAATCTTGAGATAAAAAGAGGGAATACAGGAAAATCATTTTTAAGAGAAATTAGAACGATAAATGCAATTCAATAATGATATTTATTTACTTAATTATATTGGTACTATAAGCTTTCATAGGTCAAAAAGGCACGTCATTTAAAATGATATGCTTTTTTTTACATTAATCTTAATTTATATAGAAATTCTGTGAGCAAAAACAAAAAGAATTTTATTCATAAAATATGATTCCTTAGTACCTATGTGCGAATCTCCAAATTTCATAACGAGACATTTAGAAATGCTTCGTAAAACCTCGTGTTTAATAAATTTAGATAAAACTCCTATGAAGATCATATGTGACAAAATCAATTGATAAAATATTCCTATCTCCTTACGTTATAGATCAATTGAGAAATTAATTTTATTATGAACGGACTTTTTAAATACATTCTAAAAAAATTTAGAGGTACATTTAATATTTAATTAAGAATCATTTGAGATTGTATTAAGGGTTATCGTGTATGCTTAGCACAGAAAGAAAAAGGAGATGTTCAAAATGAAAAAGACAAGAAAAGTGTATACAATTTCCATGGTAGTAATGTTATGTTTTATGATAGCGGCATGTGGAACAGGGAAAAAAGAAACAAAAATGGAGAAAGATGAGATGACAGAAGCATCGGATAAATCCATGAAGAAGGAGGACAATAGTATGAGTGGTATGTTTGTTGCGGAAATGAACAAGAAAACAAGTGGTAAAGTTGAACTTAAAGATAACAAATTGATGTTAACAGAGTTTGTGACAGATGAAGGACCAGATGTTCATGTATGGTTAACGAAAGATGGAAATATGAAAGATGGATATGATGTTTCAAAAATTGATCTAAAGGATATGGATCAAACATTTGAAATCGACATGGCTATGAAGAAAGACTTTAATACGGTTGTGATCTATTGTAATGATGCGGAAAGTGTATTTGCTAAGGCGACATTATCAATGATGAAATAAGGCTTAAAAATCATATAAATGGTAATTGATAGGTGTAAAGGTTACACTGTAGGTAAAACGAACCTTTATAAGCAACTGCGAAGAATACAAACTTCCTATCATGCTTATAAAGGGGAAGGAGAGTCTTATGAAACAAATACTAATTGTTGATGATGAAGCGGATATCATTGCTATCGTGAAACGTTATTTGGAACGAGAAGGCTATGAAATTTATACCGCAACAAATGGTGTGGAAGCATTACGGATTTATAAGACACATGCGATTGATTTGATCATAACAGATATCATGATGCCAAAAATGGATGGATATGAATTTATGGAAGAGGTTTTAGAAATTGAAGAACGCGCTCCCTTTATTTTTATAAGTGCGAAAGATCAGGAACAAGATAAAATATATTCTTTAATGCTTGGTGCAGATGACTTTGTGACAAAACCATTTAGCCCTAGAGAATTAACTCTTCGAGTGAAGAACCTATTAAATCGAATCACTCCAAATACGCAAGACAATGAGTATAAGGTTGAAAAAGAACATATTAAAATAGATAAACAACGACATCAAGTATATTTATATGAAGAAGAATTGATATTGTCTATTAAAGAATTTCAATTATTGTTGTTGTTTTTATGCAATATAGGGCGCGTGTTTTCAAAATCTGAGCTGTATAAGAAAGTTTGGGAAAGTGATTATATGGATGATGCGAATACATTGAATGTACATATATTTAGTCTTCGAGAAAAGCTAGATAAAGGTTCTATGGGGAAAGCATATCCACGCATTCAAACGGTTTGGGGACTTGGATACCGTATGGAGGAAAGTCGATGAGACTTAAGAACCTTATGATTACCTCTTTTATTGTATCGGGTCTTGTAGTTTTGTGTATCGTTTGGGTGAGTATTCAAAAGATGTATGTGACAACAGAAACAGGATATATTCTTATCTTGATTACTTGTATTGCGAATGTTGTAGGTGCTATTTTTGGCTTATTTCTATTAAGAGGAACGTTTCATTCTCTAGATAATTTTCGTGAACAAACGCGACAAGTGCAAAATAACTGTTTTCAAATGATTACACTAAATAAGGCACCAAAAGAATTTATGCGGTTGGCTGGTGATTTTAATGATATGGTCGTTGCATTGTCAGACAGTTTTACTGCTTTAGAGAAAAGTGAACAAGAAAAGAGCAATATGATTTCACAGCTTGGTCATGATATTAAAACTCCTATTACAGCTATAGGGAGTCAAATAGAAGCTATACAAGATGGGATTATATTAAAAGAAGAGATACCAGAAATTTTAAATCAAATGATGAATCAAGTAGAACGATTACATGAATTAACGAAGCAGTTGATGGAAGTGGCAATGGTAGAGAATGAAAATCACTTTTTGAGCTGCAAACAAATGCTTCATGAAGTATGGATGGATCAATTGTTAGTAAAGATTTTATCAGGGTTTCAATTTAAAATGAAAAAGAATAGACAACACCTTTGTGTAGAGATGAAGGAAGATATATGCTTTCAGGCTATGGATGAAATGAGCTTAACAAGAATTTTAAGTAATTTGATTGATAATAGCATTCAGTATGCCAATAAAGAAAGTACTATCGTAATAACTGTGAAAAAAATAGTGAATACCGTAGAATTCAGCATTCAAGATGAAGGTATTGGTATTCCTAAAGAAGATATCCCTTATATTTTTGATCGATTGTATCGTGTTGAAAAATCCCGTAATCAGTATACAGGAGGCTCGGGTTTAGGGTTGTATATTAGCAAGACATTGGCACTCCAACTAAAAGGAACATTATTTGTAGAAAGTGAAGAGCATGTAGGATCGAAATTTACATTGGTATTGCCTTGTTGATGGTGTGTCATAGGAAACATTATCTTGTATGATAAAAGTTTCGAATTTTTGAAGAAGAGGAAGTGATTATATGTATCATGAAGTGTATTTTGGTACTGTTTTTGTGGCAGGGATACTATCGTTTTTCTCACCTTGTATTTTCCCATTGTTGCCAGTTTATATGAGCACATTGTTTAAAGATGTGGATACGCATGAAAAGCAAACGATAATGAAAATAAAACATTTGCGTGCGATTGCGAAAACCCTATGTTTCATATTAGGGTTATCTACCGTATTCTTTATTTTAGGGTATGGAGCGGGCGCATTAAGTGGAGTGTTAAATCATCCATATACCAATTATGTAATGGGCGCAATTGTCATTGTAATGGGATTACATCAAATGGAGATTATTAACATCAAAACCTTGCAAAGAGAAAAAAAGGTAAAAATGAAACAGAAAGAGTTTAAAGGTTATCTTCAAGCGTATATATTGGGGTTAACATTTAGCTTTGGTTGGACACCATGTATTGGACCTGTCTTAAGTGCTGTTCTTGCGATTGCGGCATCCAATGATGGATCTGCGTTATATGGAGGAAGTCTTATGATGGTGTATACTTTGGGGTTATCTATTCCATTTCTGTTATTAGCACTTGCCTCAAGTTTTATCATGCAATACTTTCAATTTATAAAGAAGCACATGATATTGATAAAGCGCATCTCGGGTCTTTTGTTAGTTTGCATGGGTGTACTGCTTATGTTTAACAAGTTGAATGAACTTATTACGTTATTTTAGGCGTAAGGAAAAGAGGATATAATATGCGATTTAAGTATATAACAATGATAGGTATGTGCCTATGTATTATGGCAGGTTGTTCAGAACGTGATATGTCTAAAAAAGAGGAACAACAAAAGGATATGGCACCATTGTTTACGATGCAAAATAATCTTGGAGAAACTAAGAGTTTAACGGATTATAAAGGAAAGAAACTGTATATAAAAATATGGGCATCTTGGTGTCCGATCTGTTTGTCTGGATTGGATGAGTTGAATACGTTGAAGGAAGATAATAGTGAATATGAGGTTGTGACAATGGTTGCGCCACTTCATCAAAGTGAGATGAGTCAGGAAGATTTTATGGAATGGTTTACGAAATTGGAATATAAAAATATAAACGTGCTATTTGATAAAAACGGCGAATACTTACAAAAAATTGGTGTACGTGGGTATCCTACATCGGTATTTATAGATAAAGAAGGTAATCTGATAAAAGTACAACCTGGCCATTTAAATAAAGATCAAATTGATCAAACAATGGCAGATATCAAGTAAAAAAGGAAGGAACGTACAATAGAGAATACGTATTGTATATGGTCGTTTTATGAAGAAGAAAATCATAATACTTGTATGTAGCGTAGCTACAATCCTTGTATTGTATGCTGCGATACAAAGTAACCGATCAGAAAAAAGTAAGATCGATAAGAGAATCGAAAGCATCTCAAAGAAAGAGGTAAAACCGATGGAAAGGAATCAAGAGAAAAAAATAAAAGAAATTTATTTAGCAGGCGGTTGTTTTTGGGGACTAGAAGAATATTTCTCGAAAATAGATGGCGTGGAAGATGCGTCTGTTGGATATGCAAATGGTACCAAGGATAAGACAAGTTATGAAATGCTGAGAAATACAGAACATGCGGAAAGTGTTCATGTGGTATATGATGAAAATATCGTGAGTTTGCATGAGCTTCTCTTATATTACTTCCGTGTGGTAGATCCTGTTAGTTTAAATAAACAAGGCAATGATGCTGGTAAACAGTATCGTACAGGTGTTTATTATATAGATGTGGAAGATCTAACAATCATTGAACAAACAATGAAAGAACAAGCAGTGAAATTAGGAAAAACATTAGCTGTAGAAGTATTTCCATTAAAGAATTATGTAGTTGCGGAAGAGTATCACCAAGATTATCTAAAGAAAAATCCTGGAGGATACTGTCATATTGATGTGAGTAAAGCAGATATGCCAGTCATAGATGAAGCAAAATATCCAAAGCCAACAGATAAAGAATTGCGCGAAATGCTCACGATACAACAGTATGAAGTTACTCAAAATGGAGTTACAGAAGGAGCATTCAATAATTTATACTGGGATGAAAAAAGCGCTGGAATCTATGTAGATATAACGACAGGAGAACCTTTATTTTCATCAAGTGATAAGTTTGATTCTGGATGTGGATGGCCAAGCTTTACAAGACCGATTTCTTCAGAGGTGATTACCACGAAGAAAGATGAAAGTTTTGGTATGAAACGTATAGAAGTAAGAAGTCGAAGTGGGAATGCACATTTAGGACATGTGTTTGATGATGGGCCTAAGGATAAAGGTGGATTGCGTTTTTGTATCAATAGTGCATCTATTGAATTTGTAAAGAAAGGGGATATGGAAAAGAGAGGGTATGGCTCCTTATTGAAGTATGTATAATGAAATTATAAAGTAAATGAAAAGGTACTTGCAGAAGGATAGTATATTTTGTAAGTGCCTTTTTTGTTAGGGGAAGTTAGAGTTATTAATGCGCGATTGTCTAAAATGTACAATTGTAGTATGATATAGGCAAAAAGGATGTGTCATATGGAAAATAATCGTTCAAGAGATAAGGCAGCTCGTTATGCAGTTGTCTACAATAAAATATTACAAATGATTGAAGAAGGAATGTATCCAGAAGGAAGCAAACTAATAAGTGAGCCAGTTCTAGCACAACAGATGGATGTAAGTCGTTCCACTCTTCGTCAAGCATTAAATCTTTTACAAGAAGATGGTATTATTGAAGCCCGTCGAGGTGTTGGAAACTTTGTACGTAAGACAATTGATATCAATGCGACTGGATTAGAAAAGATGGATAATCCTATTTATAAATCTTGCATGGATACTCTAGAACATGTTCGACTTGAGATTGTGCCGGGGATTTCAACTGAATATACACAACGCATCTTTAAGCGTAAAATGCCAGTTGTGTTGGCTGTTCATCGTTATTATGAATATGAAGGGAATGTATATGCTTATTGTTTCTCACATATTGCGAGTGATTGGCAATGTTTGAATTCATTTGATCTTAATGATGATGCAAGTTTTATGAAGTTCATGGAACAGGATATATATCAGCTAGCGCATTCAAGGAAGTGTGAAATTAAGGTTGTTGCTATGAGTGATAATTTGAAAGACAAAAACATCGTACATACAACAGATATGTTTCAAATGATCCATGAAACAATCGTGGATATGCATGGAGAAGTAGTTGCGGTGAATAAATATTATATACCAATTGATCGAGCATTGATTAAAATTTATAGTAATCATTAAAGGAACTTCGAGAGTGAAGTTCTTTTTTTTGTAAGCATTTACAAAAAAGTTGTTGACAAATATTGTACACATGTATTATATTATATACATAACATACAACAACACATACAAGTATGTAAGAAAGGAGAATGTATGAATTCGAAAAATGTTCAAAAAGCAATGCCGATGATCATGCTTGCTTTCATCCTTGCGGGGAGTCTTCAAGAAGCCTTTAATGTCTGTGCCCCTTTAATTGCGGAGGATTTTGCGGTTTCTTCATCGGATGTTAGTTTGATTTCGGCAGTCGCAATGTTAACGATGGGAGTCGCTTATGTTGTGTATACTGCGCTGTCTGATTTCATGTCTATTAAGAAACTGTTGATTGTAGGGATCATTATTTCTGCGATTGGATCGATCGGAGGTTTATTGTTTAATCAATCGTTTATGTTAGTAGTCATATTTCGTGCAGTTCAAATGGCAGGAGGTACTTGTTCCTCTGCGCTACTAATTCTAAGCGCAACCAAATATTTGGATGAGACACAGCGTATGAAATATTATGGATTTAACACTGCTTGTTTTTCAGGAGGTCAAATGTTTGGTATTTTACTAGGAGGTATTTTCTCAGCCTATCTAGGATGGCGTTACTTATTCATCGTGCCAGCGTTCTCACTTATCTGTATACCATTTATTATGAAGTACTTACCAGAAGATTCAAAAGAGGAGAAAACAAAGATTGATTTTCTAGGAATTACGATTATGGCACTTCTCTCATTATTTATCTCTCTCTATTTTAATCTTATGGATGTACGCATCTTAGCGTTGAGTGTGGTAACAGCGGTTATCTTCCTTGTATATATTAGTCGCTATAAACATGCGTTTATTACCATTGATTTCTTTAAGAACTGGAAATATATGTTGGTTATACTTGTTGTATTGATTACATATTTAACACAAGGATCATATTCCTTCTTATTCTCCTTTATGGCGAAGAATGTTCATCAAATCGATGTAAGTCAAATATCTATGATTTTACTTCCAAGCTATGCAATCAGTATGGCAATTGGTATTATGGGAAGTAAAATCACAAAACGTATTGGACTTACAAAAACACTCGTTATGGGTCTTGGTAGTATGGCGTTAGGATTGTTGCTAGGTAGCTTCTTCTTAGAATCATCCATTGTATTATTGGTGATAATGTCTTGCTTGTTTAATGGAGGTTTCTCTATCTTATATACACCAATTATGACACTTGTTATCAATGCACTTCCTGAAAAAATGCGTGGTACAGGACTAGGGTTCTTCAACCTATGTATCAAAATTACATCTTCTACAGGGATTGTAATTACTGGTCGTCTATTAACAATGGACGCTCTTCAAAATGCTTCCTTTACTGGAACAGCCTCTAGTGCAGGGATGTTATATAGCAATATTTTATTACTCTTTGTAATTGTCGTCTTTATCAGTTTTATCACTGTAAATATCGTAAAGAAAATGTTGATCAGCGAATCAAATTAAGAAAGGTAAAAGGTAATCTTATGAAAAGAAATGACGGAACACAATTCCATATCGGAATACAAGATGGAGAAGTTGGAGAATATGTAATTCTACCTGGAGATCCAAAGCGTTGTAAAACAATCGCAACATATTTTGATGATGCGAAAGAAATCGCAGACTTAAGAGAGTATACAACATATACAGGAACTTTAGATGGTGTTAAGGTAAGTGTAGCATCTACTGGAATTGGTGGTCCAAGTGCTGCCATCGCATTACAAGAATTGGTGGATGCGGGTGCTAAATACTTTATTCGTCTTGGCACTTGTGGAGGAATGAACTTAAATGTAAAAGGGGGAGATTTAATTATTGCGACTGGTGCAGTAAGAATGGAAGGAACTAGTAAAGAGTACGCTCCTATTGAATTCCCTGCAGTAGCGAATCATGAAATTGTAAATGCATTGATTCAAGCAGCAAATGAAAACGAAGCTTCTTATCATGTGGGTGTTGTACAATGTAAGGATTCATTCTATGGACAACATGAACCAGAAAATATGCCAGTTTCTTATGAATTAGAAAGCAAATGGAAAGCATGGATGCAACTAGGTTGCCTTGGTTCAGAAATGGAATCTGCTGCATTATTTACAGTTGCGAGTTATTTGAACGTGAAATGCGGTACCATTTTACTTGCTGTAGGAAATCAAGAACGCGCAAAAGCAGGAATGAGCAATGAAGGGTTCTACGATACTACTTTGGAAACAAAAGTTGCGGTGGCTGCATTAAGAAAATTAATCGCTCAATATAAATAAGAATGTATAGAAGAAAGAATTAGGGTTGGAAGGTAGCTATTTACCTTCCTTTTTTTTCAGAATTTGTTACATATGTGTTATTTTATACAAGTTATTCCATTATTTCACTTGTTTGAAAGAGGAAAGAATTATATAATGATTAGTAGAGAAAGAGGTAGGGCGAATGGAATTGTTAAAAGAAGAATTAATCATACAAAAATACAATGAAATTATAAATCAAAATATAGAGGGATATAGCTTGGTTTCTATAGCATTAAAAAACTTTCGTGAATATTGTCATAGAATAGGACATGAAGAGACACAAACCATCATAACTTCTAGCAAACAACAATTATTAGATTGTCTACAAGAAGGGGAATATCTTGTTCATTTAGATTCTAATGTATTTCTTCTTCTTATTCATTGCGACGCAAATCTAGAACATTTGCATACAAGAGCTCCTCAATTTCATTACGCAGTTCGAGATAAAATGAAAGAGCTATATGAAAAACCACTCTATATTGAAATGGGATTCTTTCCAATCATTATGGATAAGAATATTGATTATGCCAACGCAAAATATTTCGCTGAAGTATCAAGGTTTGGACCACATCATTACTATTCAGAATCTAATTATGATATGTATTATATTTCTATCACTGATCAAAATGAAGCATTTTTAAAATTAGAAAATAAAGTAGACAGTGCATTAGAAAATGGACATTTTCAATTGTACTTACAACCGAAAGTAGATACAAAGACAAAAGAAATATATTCTGCCGAAGCGTTGATGCGATGGATTGATCCTGAGTTAGGAATGATTCCATTAGAAAGTTTTTTATCAAATATTGAAGAAAACGGAAAGATACGCGATGTAGATTTATATCTTTTTGAAAAAGGTTGTCAATATATGGAGAAATGGAAAAAACAATACAACAGAGATATTCAAATCAGTTTTAATTTATCTCGCGCATATTTTAGTGGCCCATATTTTTATCCGGAATATCGTGAAGTATTTGAACGTTATGATATTGATAGTGAGAATATCTGTATTGAATTGTTGGAAAGTGTTGTATTAAATGAACTTGAACAGCTAAGAGACGTTGTTCATAGTATTGATACATTAGGTTTTCATTGTGCGTTAGATGATTTTGGAAGTGGTTTTTCTTCCTTTGATATTTTAGCTAATATAGATTTATCAGAGTTAAAGCTAGATCATTCCTTATTTCAAAATTTCAAAAACGAAAAAGAACATGTACTATTAAAGCATATCATTGAAATGGCACATACCTTTAATATGCGTGTTGTAGCTGAAGGTATCGAAACAAAAGAATATGCCAAATACCTAGAAAAGATCAATTGTGATTTCATCCAAGGGTTCTACTATTATAAACCAATGCCTATAGATGAATTTGAAGAGAGATTTATCTTGCATAAGGAAATGGCACAAGCTTAACAATATCCACTACAATATAAAAATACCGCTCTGCTAATCGTTATGAATGGCGAAGTGGTATTTTTATATTGCAGAGTTTCGTTACATGTATAAAAAAAAGCCTGTAATAGGCTAATTCCAGTGCTAGCATTTTATATACCGTACTCTAGCTGACGGGGTGAATATCTCTCGATATATCGGCTCGTTGGTATGATATCATACATTGTATAGATATGCAAGGAAAATAAAGAAAGGGTGGAAAGTTCCACCCTTTATCTCTTGTAGTAATCTTTTAGAAAGTTCTCTTTGTATTCTTCAAAAGTTCCATCTAAGATGGAAGCACGTATTTCTTCTGTTAAACGAATAATGAATCGTAAGTTATGTTGCGAAGCAAGGTTGAAATATTGAAATTTCTTTTCTTCTTCACCAGATTTCCATAATTCTCGTAATTCACCAAGTGTCCATCCCGCTTTACATGTAGGACAATCACAATGTACATCCGGAAGCTCCATACTTCCTGTGCATTTTTGAAGATTGATGGGACCATGTTTTGTATAAATTTTACCATGTCTAGCCTCTCGAGTTGGTGCCACACAATCAAAGGTATCTGCTCCCATCTCTGTACCAATTAAGATATCATCTGGATGAGATAGACCAAGTAAGTGACGAGGTTTATCTTCTGGTAATTCTTCACAACACCAAGTAAGTATTTCTCCAAGACTTTCTTTTAGGAAAGCACCACCAAGTCCATATCCATCAAAGTCCATATTCGCAAATTTCTTGGCAGTAGAACGTCGTAAATCTTCCCAACGTCCTCCTTGTAGGACTCCATATAGAGATTGATGATATCCCAAATCATCACAATGCTTCTTATGCTCATCAAGACTACGTAGCGCCCAGCGCTCTGTACGTGCTAATGATTCTACATTATAATCGTAACTATCCGCAAGTGAAGTAAGCTCATCATATGCCATATGGATATCTGCCCCAATACGACATTGAATTTGCATAGATTCTTCTGGACCAATAAAATCTTCTTGATTTGTGAAAGGGTCGATAAATCTTACTCCGTCTTCTGTTACGTGGGTTAAACGTTCTTTAGGATCTGTATTGATTACTTGTTCTTCGCGTTTCATACTAACTACTTTTCCAAGACCAGATCCAAGCGACATCACTTGAAAACCACCAGAATCAGTAAGCGTTGGCCCATCCCAACCAGACCATTTTGCTAAACCACCTTGTTGCGCAATTTCAGGTGAAATGTTACGTAGATGATACCCATTGCTTAACATAGCCTGTGCATGAATATTTGCTAAATCTTCCATTGCAACAAAGCGAACTTCTCCTTTTGTACCTACACACATAAATGCAGGTGTTTTAATATCACCATGCGGGGTATGTATAATACCAGCACGTCCTAATTTACCAGGAATTTTTCTCTCAATTTCAAAGCTAAATGTGTTGTTATTTTTATAATTTGTCATTCTAGTCTACCTCTTAATCTTTTTGCGATGATAACTTCCATAGGGGATAAGATAAGTTCAAATCCGATACCTAATATATATGCGAATACTGCTTGTGCGAAGAATTCTTTCAATGTTAACACACCTAAGAATGCAATTGTTTCAAATATGATACAATCAATGATATGAGCAAATGCAGAAGAACTCAATGCTCTTGCGATAAAACTTCTCGCAAATACGCCATTTCCATTTTTCAATCTTGTAAAAATATAGTTATTCAATAAATTTGAACAAATATAAGCTGTAAGAGAACCGATGATAATACGTGGAGTAAACCCTAGAACACTTGTATACGCATCTTGCATATCCCATCCAGGATACGATGGTAACGCTATTACTATATAGAAAGCAATAACGGCGATAATATTGACTAGGAAAGAAGAGAAAACAACACTCTTGGCAATTTTCTTACCATAGAATTCTACGATTAAATCACCGAGTATATAGGTGAGAGGAAATACAACGATTCCTCCATCAACGGCGATACCTAAAAAATCCCATAGCTTAATCGCTGCGAGATTAGATATCAATAGGGCGCCTGCAGAAATTGCGGCGAAATAGATTAATAGTTTTAATTTAAAATTTGACATGGTGATATTATAGCAGAAATGAGGATAACGGAAAAGACAAAGATGTAGACATTTTTAATGTTTACAAAATAATGCTTGCCTTGGAGTTTACTCTAAGGTTTATAATAGAAGGAAAGAACCATAAGGAGGATATTTATGGCAAGTATAAAAGAGGTAAGTGAACGTTATGATATTTCACAAGACACATTACGTTATTATGAAAGAATCCACTTAATACCTCCTGTACATCGTACCCCTGGAGGTATTCGCGATTATCAAAAAGAAGATACCAAGTGGGTAGAATTCATTAAGTGTATGCGAAGTGCTGGTTTATCGATTGAATCTTTGATTGAATATGTAGCGATGTTTCAAGAAGGCGATTCTACGATTGCTGCGCGTAAAGAGTTGTTGTTGGAACAACGCAATTTATTAACAAAGCGTATGGAAGAAATGAAGATGACTCTAGAACGATTAAATCAAAAAATTGAAGGATATGAAACAAGAGTACTAACTGGTGAAAAGAAATTAAAGAGAAAAGAGGAAAATAAATGAAAAATGTTGTGATACTAGCAGGAAGCCCAAGGATTCAAGGCAATTCAGATGTATTGTGTGATGAATTTATGAAAGGCGCAATAGATGCTGGACATCGTGTTGAAAAAATTCAAATTGCTAAGGAAGATATTCATTTTTGCACAGGATGTGGAAGTTGCCCCAAGACTGGACGTTGTGTACAAAGAGATGCAATGGATGCTATCTTAGAAAAAATGGTTGCGGCAGATGTAATTGTAATGGCTACTCCAGTCTATTTTTACAATATGAGTGCACAAATGAAAATGTTGATTGATCGTACTTGCCCTGTGTATACAAAACTTGGGAATAAAGATTACTATGTAATTATGAGCGCTGCAGAAGAAGACGGAGAACCTATGAAACATGTAGTAGAAAGCTTCCAAGGTTTCTTTGATTGTTTAGAGGAACCAAATGTTAGAGATATCATCTATGGATTATGTGCATATGATATGCATGAAGTAGAAAAAACTCCTCTTATGAATCAAGCTTATCAAGCGGGTAATAAAATTTAAAAAAGACGATTGTCTTTATTTTACGCAATAATTTTGTTGGTGTATTCATATACTGCTAGTGGTGAAGAACTTGAAAAAGAAAAAATATATACTTGGAATCGCAATTCTTTGTACATTATTATTTGGAAGCTTTTTTATGACTCGAGTAACAAGTGTAACAGCTTTAAAAAGAGTACAAAATCTTGCTGGCATTGTGATTGTATTAGACAGTGGACATGGAGGAATAGATGCAGGTGCTAAAAGTGGTAAGTATAAGGAAGATGAAATCAATCTTTATATTGCAAAAAAAACAAAAGCCTTATTAGAACAATCTGGAGCTAAAGTAATTATGACAAGGGATGGAGATTATGATCTAGCTTCAAAAGATGCGAAGGTACGAAAAAAAGAAGATATGAAAAAAAGGATAAGCATTATTAACGATAAAGATGTAGATTTATTTTTATCGATTCATCTAAATGCATATCCAAATACGAATGTAAAAGGAGCACAAGCTTTCTATCAAAAGGATAATGAAGTTGCTAGAGCATTTGCACAAATCATGCAGAAACATTTAAAAACATTAACAGGTACGCAAATGACATGCAAAGAGGGGGATTACTATATATTGAATAATGCGAAAAAAATAGGATCCCTAATTGAATGTGGTTTCTTATCAAATGCACAAGATCGCGCTTTGCTTATTCAAGAAGAATACCAACAGAAAGTAGCCAAAACCCTATATAATGGTATCAGTGAATATTTCGATTTTTTAACATAAAAAAGTAATAAAAAATTGTTCAAAAAGTAGTTGACACGATAATACTCACATGGTATTATATATAGGCATTCGATGGAAATGGGCCTGTAGCTCAGGTGGTTAGAGCGCACCCCTGATAAGGGTGAGGTCGTTGGTTCAAGTCCATTCAGGCCCACCATCGAATTTAATTATACATGGGGTTTTAGCTCAGCTGGGAGAGCACCTGCCTTGCACGCAGGGGGTCATCGGTTCGATCCCGATAAGCTCCACCATGATAATTAACGAGAGATTCCGAAGCAGTCGCTTATCGGGATCTTTTTTGTACGTGCAAGGGGTGCTTTGCCTTTTTTTGAATGTTACTTTCGTTTTGTAACCAATATGTTGTAGGGATCCATTATAAAAGTAGGCGTTTTTATAATGTTGATATCACGATCTTTAAATATGTTTACTTTTGGATAATCGCTAAGAAACCAATAGTCCATGAAAGCAGGATCTTCGCTAAAACAGATGATATACGATTCTTTAATAGCATCACTATATTCCTGCCCATTCATACTATGAAGGTACTTAAAAGACTTTGATACAATGGGATTAATATGTCCTCGATACCCATCAGCACTAGAATCGATTGTTAACATATATCCATCTTTATCTTTCGTTAATGTAGTGATAATAGGATCTCCTTCTGTTGTATACGTTATGATTTTAATGGTAGCTTTTTGATACTGTGATTTTTCCTTCACAAAAGAATTCCATGCGCTTACATCATTTTCTTCAGTGAATGTATATAGAACTTCACCAAAATCCTTTACTTTTGAAACAGATGCCTCTTTTTGTTCCTGTTTTTGTGTTGAACACCCTATGCCAATGAGAATACCTAGCATACAAATCATCAATATTTTCTTCATCCTATTCACGCTCCTCTATAAAGAAGACCGTATAAATATAAAAAATGTTTCATTAAGGTTTATTTACTTTATCAATTAGTGTAATATTAAGGAGGTGATTTTATATGAAATACTTAAATAGTAATGATTTGATGATGTTTTTAGAAAAACCTATCACAAAGTTATCTGTATTTGAAGCAGAAAGTGTAGATGCAATATTAATTATGTGTGCAGAAGCTTTTCCTAAGTTGGAAAAGGATTTTTCTGTTAAGATAGATTTTCCTACTTTTAAATTCCAAGTACTTAAAACCATGGGAGAATTTTTATCAAGATGTAAAGAATGCAATCATGAATGCTTGAAAAATCCAAGAAAGCGTATTGAACAAGAACGATATGATCGTAATCATATCATTCGCTCTTTATGGCCAACACATATCCAAAAAGAGAACGCTGAGAACTTCTTCATTATGGAATATTGCTTAACATACGCGGATATTTTATATCGCTATTTATTAGATGCAGGTTTACCAAATGAGTTTACACATCGTTTAGCAGAAAATGCGATGTTGGAACTTGCGAAATGGATTGATAAAAACTGTATTATGAAATGTAAATATGAGTGTATACGTAGGAGCGATTCTATGGGATACTGCACGTTATGTTCTTATATGATTCAACCACTTGCGTGTCCTTTGAAAGAGGAAATACATGTAAGCCAGTTGGGTATGCAAGTAGATGAAATACAGTGTATGCGTAAAGAGAATTTGATAAAAAAATAGGTCATAACTCGAGGTTATGACCTTTTCTATGATTGCTTAGTCTGGTGTTTTAAGATTTTGAAGAAATAGAACAAGCCAATACAAATAAGAATGTGTCCAATTCCTGCAATTCCACTAATTGCACTATTCATTCCAGATGCCAATGTGATATTCAAAACTTGAGGAATACCACGTGCAAATAGCATGACAATTGCGATTAGTAATCCTATATTATAAATATATAGAAATCTAAGGAAATTCTTTTGTGTACTCAATGCGAATAATTTCTCAAGAATTAGTACTACTAAAAAGAACATCATACCTAGCATAAATGCATGCGTATGTACTACTCCTAGAGAAGTAACTCCATCAAAGCCCTGTAGTTTCGTAAATTCTCTAAAAAATACTCCACCAGCCATTCCAAGTATTGCGTAAAAAACAGATAGTTTATATAATTTGTTCATTTGTATCCTCCTCGTATAAAAATATCCTATCATATCTTAATAAGGAAGTAGAGTGATTTGCTCATAGAAAAAACAGCCCTTAGAGCTGTTCATCTAATTTCTGTTTAGCTTTTTGTTCGAACTTTTCTTTCAGTACTACGAAACGATCATGACTCGCTTTGCCAATGATATCCTTTTCATCTTCAGCAATGATTTCAAAAGATATTTTTTTACGATCTACCGCAGTAATGGTAGCACTCACGCGTACTTTCATACCAACAGGAGTGGCAGCGTCATGTGTGGAGTTGATCATAACACCAACAGAAGTTTCTCCTTCTTCCATAAATGGCTCTAAGCATTTTACAGCCGTATTCTCCATACATGCAATCATCATAGGAGTTGCATATACATTTACAACTCCACTTCCTACATTTGCGGCTAACATACGTTCTTCTACCACGATTTCTTGGGTATACGTTGTATTTAAAGTTATTTCTTTCATAAGCACCTTCCTTATCTTTTGGTATTATAGCATACTTCAAAAAACTTATGCCATACTAATGTTAAATATGGAGGTATAGAATACATGTTTATATATGAAGATAAGCTTCCAGTGGAAGTGCATATCACAAGACCTAACGCGCAGTATTATTTATTGCTTGACCACCAATTACAAGGATGCAAATCAGGCTTAGAGCAAGCCCTTGTATATATTCGACAATCGTTTATGATTCATAACGAAGAGTTTCATGATGTATATATGCAACTTGGTGCAAAATTGTTGAATGATATGGAAGTGCTATCGGATGTAATTCATCAAATGCATGGAGAAGACGATCGTTATTATGATGAATCAAACGATGATACTCCAGTATTTGAATTTATTTTGCCATGTGGTGAAGAGGAAAAAGAGAAACCTATTGAACATCACGTAAACAACGATTTAACCGCATCTGTATTACGTGATATGGAATTTGAAGATGCTCGTGTTCATCAATATGAACAACTTGTTGAATTTATACAAGATGAAGGTGCACAAAAAGTGTTTTGTTATTTAAAAGAAAATGCACAAAAATCATTACAAACATTAAAGAATTTAATGACCATTCTAACTACACATACAGAAACTAAAGATTTCGGATTGGATGGACATAATGCATTTGATTTAGATACATCTAATTATTTTGATAAACCGAATCCGACCTTTATAAATCCAAACGATATAATAGAAATAGATGAATAAATTCATTTCCCGGGAAACATTACAAGTCACATTGCATAGGCAAATGTGGCTTTTTCTTGTATAATAAGAAAGGTGATAAAATTGAACAAAACGCTTTTTATAAATGAAGAAGCTTTTCAATCCGCAAGAAATAGAGGACTACGCAAATTGCGTGTACAACTTCTTTTTCTTCTTGTCTTTCTGATTGCGTTCTTTGGCGTAGGATTTCTTGCGATAAAGGCAATCTTTCAGGAACAAGAAGTCCTTGTACAATATTGTGCACAAAGTGGGATAGAAATATTGTTATGGGTCATTGCTATTCTGTTTTTGTGGAAAGAAACAAAAATGGGAAGATTGTTATTTACATTGGTGAGTATATTTAGTTTGTATGGACTATACTCGATTGTGATGTTTTACCAATATGATGCAAAAGATTTATATGAAAACACAATAAGAATTTTGTTCACAATCTTATATATATGTAAATGTATTACATTTCTTATGTACACATATCGCTTATATCAAAAACCCATTGCTTATGTATGGGAGCGTTATGAAACAACAGGTCAATCCGCAGAAGAAGAGGATCGAGCATTGATACAAAAGTTGTTTGCGGAGAATGATGACTATGAAGTACGCAAGCAATCGCAACTGAAAATTAAAGGAAGAGCTCTTCGTTCGTTGAAATGGAATGCGATCCTTTTAATAGTTTGCATTTATGGGGGATTGATCCTAATCTTTATGGGACTATTCCTTTTAAGGCTTTATGTATCGAGTGATGGAAAAGGGATTGATTATGTACAACGTTATATGTTGTTTGCGTCGTTGTATAGTGCACTTATTTGGTCACTTCCTGCAATTGCGATGTTCTTGTATAAGCGGTGGACATATTATACGTTTATAGTTGCCTGGATACTAGAACTTATACGATTTTCAACATCACTATCTAATACAATAGATATGTTTATGACACAACATTATGGATGGACTTCTATTATCACAATATGCCTGTTAGAAGTCATTCGGTATACTGTGTTTGCACGATTTACAATCTCATTTATAAAAGATCCATTTATACAAGCGTATTGGAAAAAACAAAAATAAGTAAAGCTATGATTTATATAGAAAGACATGCTATACTAATATCATAAAGAATATGGAGGATTGAACATGGAATTAAATAAATATATTGATCACACATTATTAAAGGCAGATGCTGTCTATGATAAAATCAAAGTATTATGTGAAGAAGCAAAAGAATATGATTTCGCAAGTGTTTGCGTGAATGGTTGTTGGGTTAAGACTTGTGCTGATTTATTAAAAGGAAGCAATGTTATGGTTTGTACTGTCATTGGGTTTCCACTGGGAGCAACGACTACAGCAGCTAAAGCATTCGAAACAAAAGATGCGATTGCAAATGGAGCAAGCGAAATTGATATGGTCTTAAATATTGGGGCCATGAAAGCTGGAAATTATGATTTAGTTAAAGAAGACATAGCAGCAGTTGTAAAAGCGGCAGATGGACATTGTGTAAAAGTGATTTTAGAAAACTGTTTACTTACAAAAGAAGAAATCGTTAAGGCATGTCAATTATGTATGGAAGCTGGAGCGACTTTTGTGAAAACTTCTACAGGATTTAGTACGAGTGGCGCAACTCCAGAAGATGTGAAATTGATGAAGGACACTGTGAAAGGTGTTTGTAAAGTAAAAGCCGCTGGTGGTGTTCGCTGTTATGAAGATATGGAAAAGATGGTAGAAGCTGGTGCAGATCGTATTGGAACAAGTGCTGGTGTAGCGCTTATGCAGAACAAAACAAACGAATCAGATTATTAAAATTAGGAGCACTTGTAGCTATATAAACAAGTGCTTTTTTTAAGGGATAAAAAGAAATAAAAAAATGTGAATTTTCTTGAAAAATAATATTGCCAAATCAGATTTATTATGATATCATAATTAAGCACTTAAGAAATGCCTGAATAGCTCAGTCGGTAGAGCATCCGGCTGTTAACCGGCAGGTCACAAGTTCGAGTCTTGTTTCAGGCGCCATTTAGTGCAACAAACAAACTATCAATGATGGTTTGTTTTTTTTTGTTTTTCAGTAGTTATAGTAAATATAGGACAATTTCATGAATAAATTTGTTAATTATTACCTTTTGTTGTTATGATACTTTTATGATAAAGCGTTTTGATGTATAATTAAAAGGATATGAAAGGGGAGAATCAAATGAAAATTAAAAAATTACTCGTTATGGTGACAGCGTTGTCTTTGTTTGCTACCTTAAGTACAGGTTCGTATTTGATACATGCTGAAGACGATGATACAAGTAATGGATATACAGAAAGTGGAGAAGAAGATCAAGAATTAGTGCCAGATTATGACACAAGTGGATATGAGGCTTGGATGCCTGATTACAATCCACGTGCTCGCGAAATGTATGGTGGATATAACCGACTAGGGAATTTCATTATTTGTGGGAATGGAACTGGAGAAATTCGTTATGCTTCTGCCGTAAGAGTGGCCTGGGAAGCTTTTGAGGGATCAACAACATCTCAGTATTTTAATGTAAATGGGAGTTGGGTAAAAAAGACAAGCATTTTAACTATAAGAGAATATGCAAATGTAAATGGTACGTTTACATTGAAACGTAATTGTACAGAATTTAAAGCTCCTATCGCAAATAGTAAATTTAAAACTGGCCAAACATTGCCGGCAGGTACTTATCAAGTAAGGAAAGAAGCTATGGAATTCCTGGAATTGGTAAAGCCAAATGGAACTACTGCTTGGGTATCTCCACAGTATGGTGACGATGGCAATTATTACTATAGTAGTAATCAAGGAACTTTTGTTGATTCTCCATCTTCTTTAAGTGTAAGCTCTGTTAACGGAGTTTCTATTAAACAAAGAATTATGCCAATCCGAGAAGATAAGCGAACAGGGATTGCGATGAAACCACAATATGTAACGATACATAATACTGCAAGTACAGGATATGGTGCCAATGCAGCAGCTCATGCAAATTTGCAAATTAACGATAGTAGAACATGGATATCATGGCATTATACAGTTGATAATAATGAAATATATCAAAGTATGCCTATGAATGAAGTGGGATACCATGCTGGTGATGGACAGATGATGGGGAATGCAGCAACGATAGGAATTGAAATCTGTGAGAATGCAGATGGAAATTATGCAAAGGCAGAAAAGAATGCGGCTTATCTAACAGCACAATTACTATATGAAAATGGACTCCCTTCCAATGCAGTAAGAATGCATAAAGATTGGTCTGGTAAAAACTGTGCACATAACATCATTGAAGGAACTAAAGGTACTATGGGGTGGAATGCATTTTTGAATTTGGTGAAACAGGAGTATGAACGATTGGTATTGGAAAATAGCGTAAATACAACCATACCAGAGAATTTTAAAGCAATGATGACAAATAGTGGTACTCAGTTTGAGGATGGATTTGTTGGAGGATTAAATTTAAATACATCGCTTCAAAATCTTACAGATAAACTGAAAGCAGCAGATAGTTCTGTAGGAATATCTGTTACTAAATCAGCGAATCCTGTTTCTTTAGATAGTAAAATTGCGACTGGACAATTAGTGACTGTGAGTAAAGGAAACGAAAATTTTAAATTTATGATTGTAGTTAAGGGAGATACAAATGGAGATGGTAAAATATCCTCATTAGATTATGCATATGTAAAAAATGAAATTCTAAGAGTGACTTCATTAAGTGGTGCAGCAAAGAAAGCTGGAGATGTAAATCGTGATGGCAAAATATCTTCTTTAGATTATGCATTCATAAAAAATCATATTTTAAATATAAATCAAATAAAGCAGTAAGTTAAGGAGATACAAATTTGAAAAAAGTCAAAATTTCTATGTTGATAGTTATCAGCGTGTTCCTGTGTTTCCTTTATCAAGGAAATCTTCATGCACAAGAACAATCAACAAAAGATGAAAAAAGCGAAGAAGATAAATTTAATGAAGAAATAGATACGACATTCGTGGTAATCGAAGAAGATGGAAGTATTACGTTTCACGAATCTCCATTTGAAACTTATGAACCTGATTACTATGAAGTGGTAAGAGAAATTGGAACAAAAGAAGATGTAGTGGGCGAATATGATACAAAAGAGGAAGCGCAAAAAGATGTCGATATAAAAAAGAAAGCACGTAGTGTAGGCGATTATAGTGTTCGTGATGCGTATAATACCCGTGCTGGTACATATAGTGTTGCTCATTTGAAAGGAACATTTTACTATAACAACCTTGTGACAGGATTACAGGATATATTTGCTGGAGGTTCTGCATCAGATGCCGCATATTTATCAACAAATGCAAATGGCACTGTGAGAGTGAAAGTAGCTAATACAGTATTGGATGTTCCTGCGGCAAATGTTAGCTTGGTAGAATATAACAGTTCCACACCGACGAGTCATTATATTGTAACAAATGGACGATTGAAGCATGTTTATTATTACAATAATATGACAGCTTCTGCATCAAACTGGGTAGGTTATCAACCTTCCTATCTAAATGCGAATACAAAATACTATAGCTATGATGGAAATTATTTCTACACTAGTTACACTAAAATGATAGATGATTATCGTAGTGGTGTTACAACGAATGCGATAAATGCAAAGCTTCCATATTACAATTATTACGAATATTTATCGCATCGAACCACATCAAATTTCACTGCAAGTGACTTGAATAATTATTTCATAAGTAAAAAGGGTTCAGGGATTACATCAGCAATGAAGAGCCAAGGACAAGCATTTATCAATGCGCAGAATAAATATGGAGTGAATGCATCTTTGATGTATGGAACAGCAATCAATGAAAGTGGTTGGGGAACAAGTGGTTATTCCCTTGATCGTAATAATTTGTTTGGTCACAATGCTGTGGATAGTAACCCAGATTTAGCGACGCACTATGCAACATTAGAAGATTGTATTAAAGCTCATGCGTTTACGTATATTTCCTCAGGTTATTTAGATCCTGCAAATTATCGCTATCGAGGACCACATCTTGGAAATAAATATGCGGGAATTAGCTCAAAATATGCTTCTGATCCATACACTGGTGAAAAGAAGGCATACTTTAGTTACGAAATTAATGAGTTTACTAATAAAAATGATTACAACAAATATACCATTGGAGTAACAGATGAAAATGCATATGTGTATAATTCAACTTCATCAACTAAAAAAGCTTTATACTCTACAGGAACAAACAGAAATCAAGCATTAGAAAACTTTCCAATGATTATACTAGGAAAGGAAACTGGTGCAGATGGTGCTCAGTATTATAAAATACAATCGGATGTTCCTCTCAATAGTGCGAGAACTACAATTGTACCAGATGCTGAGTATAGTTTTTCTAGGGATTATGGTTATATACTGGCATCGAAAGTTTCTATATGTAACTCTGGAAGTAGAGTTTTCTCAAGTTTAGGCTTGCTTTCTTCTGGAGATATTGTGAGTGGATTCACAGTAGGAACGGATGTGGCGACGATTGCAACCAAAATTAATGCGAGTAGTGCAGGAGCTTTCGTATCAATGAAAAACGCCTCTGGAAAAGTAATCACCTCTGGGAAGATAGGTACAGGAATGAAAATCACTATCAAAGAAGACGGAGAAACACAAACATACGATGTTCTTGTTCGTGGAGATGTGAATGGTGATGGAAAGATATCATCTTTAGATTATGCATCTATCAAAAACCATATTTTAAAGATAAAATCTATCCAAGGGATATACAATACTGCCTCCGATGTAAATCGTGATGGGAAGATATCCTCACTAGATTATGCATTGGTCAAAAATGTGATATTGAATATTTCAAATATTTCACAATAGAAAGGGAAATAAAATATGAAAAAGATAGGAAATAAAATTTTAGCTTTTGTAGCAGCTGTTTCATTGTTGTTGGGAACTCAAGGAGCAACTATTGTTAATGCGGCATCTGTGGCTCCAGGAGGAGGCTTTTCTGCAAGCTTCTCATGTGGAGTATATGAGGGAAGTGTAATAGCTTCAGCAAGCAACGCAACACTTCAAAGTGCTGGGAACTGGTGTGATCGTGGAGGTAGTGTAAGTGCAACTGCAACTGCTGGATCATCCGGAAGTGCATCTATTTCATTTACAGCTGGAGATTTAACTAATACATCCTCTATGACAGAAGTTCCTGCTGGGACATATCTTGGTGGAAACAGTGTTTCTATCGTAGCGCCTTCTACTGGTGGTAATACAAGTGGTGGCGGTGGAGGAGGAAATAGCAGTGGTGGTGGAAATACTACAACGAATACTCCAACTGAAGAAGAAAAAGAAGATACACGTTCTAAAAACGCAAATTTATCTACATTAACAATTTCTGAGGGTAAACTTAGCCCAGACTTTAGCGCTGATGTCACAGAATATAGCGTATCTTTGGTGGCTACAGTGACATCTATAAAAGTAGGAGCAACTGCAGAAGATTCTAAATCATCCGTATCTGGTACTGGTGATATCGAAGTAAAACCTGGAGAGAATAAAATCACAGTCACTGTTACTGCAGAAAATGAAAGTACAAAATCTTATGTAATTACAGCTACGGTAGATGAAAAACCTTTGATTTATATGAACTACAATAAGTTAAAATTAGGAGTTGTAAGAAATACAGATGCAGTTACTGCCCCTGATGGATTTGAAAAGACTTCCATCAAAATGAACGGAAAAGATGTTACGGCTTGGACAAACAAAGCAATGAACACTACAATCGTTTACTTAGTTGATGAAAAAACAGGAGAAAAGAATTTCTATGTATATGATACAGCTAAAAAAACGGTATCTACTGTTTTCAAACCAACCGCAATCTTAGGACAAAATGTATTTATTATTGATGTAGAAGAAGATTTACAGAAACAAGAAGGTCTAACCTATAAAAAAGTCAAAGTAGATACTGTTGAACTTATGGGATGGGAATTTAATGATAAAACATTAAAGAACTACGCGTTAATCTATGTAATGGATGGCAATGGTAAAAAAGTATATTACCAATATGAAAAAACACAAAATACTTTACAACTATACTCTGGTGCAGCACCAGTAAGTAAAGCAACTTATGAAGATATGGCAAAGGATTTGGATAGTGCCAATTTAATGAGAAATATTTTTATCGGTGTTAGTGTATTGTTGGCAATTACAACCGCTGCAGGTTTTGTTCTTGCGATGAAGAATAAAAAAGGAAACGTTCAAAAATAAGAAAAGAAATAGCACAATCGATTCATGTGCTATTTCTTTTTATGTCTATCAACTAATCAAATCCTTACTTCCCTTGAATAGGATGTGTTTTAATCCATCTTCGATGAGATACATTACGTTTGATATCTAATAGTTTTTCTTCTTCGAAATGCCAAAGCTTTTCATTATTATTCTGATTTAAAGCAAGTAAGTCTTCCGCATCTTCCATTAAATCCACTAATTTCATCTTTCCATACATCAAAGAAGGTATGATATACATTGGAATTTTGATTTTTTCATTTTTAGATTCATTTTTTGCATAGTACATCAAGTGTGGACAAAGGATTGCGATATCAGCATCTAGTTCTTCTTGCTTTGTCATTAGCAAAGGGAAAGGTAGAAATTCAACCTGTACTTTATCCTCCCAACCTTTCTCTACAATCTCTTTCTGCATATGAACAGCCAATGCACTAGAAGACATACCTAATCCACAACTAATAATCATTTTTAACATAGTTCTTCTCCTTTTTATGTCGCTAACTAGCGACATTATAACACCACTTCAATTACTTGTGAAGTCTTTTTTGTGAAAAAACAAAATAAATTTGGAGTTGAAAAAAATTACACAAAGAGTATTGTAACTGCATTCTACAAGTGATATACTAAAAACAGTGACGCGAATTAGCGACATAGGGAGGTTGTGTAAAATGGACTATAAGTTACATAAAAGTGATATCGATATTCAAATTTATGAAAGAGGGAATACTACTAGTAATATTCTCATTGTGATTTTACACGGAGGACCGGGTAGTGGCGCAAAGCCATTGATGGAATTGTCTTCCTTTCAAAGATTAGAGGAAAGTTATCATTGTATATATTTTGATCAACGTGGGAGTGGGATATCTACATATGAGCTTCGTAAAGGATTACCTAAGGAGTTGATTAGCAAGGATGTATACGATGTTATACAAGATTGTAAACAGCGTTGGAGGCATAAAAAAGTAATTTTGTGGGGAGGTTCTTTTGGAGGACTCTTATCTTGTATATATATGGAATGCTATGGTGATGTTGATGGATTAATATTAAGTAGTCCAGCCATCACTTTTGAACGCTTTCAAGCTCTGGAAATGTTTGAAAGAACTAAGTCCATGATGGAAGAAAGATTGCCCGTAAACAAGCCAGAAACATCTATGAAAGAAGATGTGATAGAACCTGAACAAGTATTCAAGGATGAACACTTTCTTGACTTTATCTATTCACCACAAAATCCTTCCAATTCATTGAGACACATTGCAGCTATGTCTTCTTGGTTTTACAAATATCAAGCTACAAATGCACTTGCGTGTATTGTTGTACCTACTTTGCTTATGATAGGGAAAGAAGATCCAATTTGTGATGCGAATGTAATTTTAAACAAAGTAAACGATATACAGAATTCATGGATTACATCCTATGGTCTATCTCCCTGTGGACACGCAGTGTTTGAAGATCGTGAAGATGATTTTATATGTACTACAGAAGCATTTATAAATTCTAATTTCTAATTAACATATATTTGACTTTCTAATCCTGGAAACCTATAATACCCTTATATGGAGGATGAAAGCATGAAATTAGATGAGGTGTTGACATTTAGTGAAGCTGCTGAAAAATGGGGTTTAGCGGATGGAAAAACAATTCGTAAGGCAGTGGAGCGCCAACGTTTTTTACCACATGAAATAAAGAAAAGTGGGAATGTTTGGTTGACAACCTATGCAGCTATGCAACGTGTATTTGGCGAACCCAAAGCAGATATGGTTGTTCTATATTATCGAGATATCATTGCGAATGAAAATATTGCGGAAATCCTTGAAGACTACTTTGAAAAAGCGGCAATTGCAATTGAAAAAGGAGAAATGGTTTCAGTTGTGGAAAGTAAAGAAAATCCAGATAAAATATTATATATATTAAAAACAAAGGAAGAATTGGAACATGAAAAGCATCGCTTACAATATTTCTTTACCTTAAAAGGGTATACATTTTAAATATATAGATGAACACAATTGTTCATGTGATAGCTAAGGGAATACTGTTTTGTAGGTATTCCTTTTGTACATAAACGATAATTTTGGTATTGATGATTTTAAATATAAGTATAATATGTTATCATAATGAAAAAGGGGATGAATACTATGAAGAAAAAAATTATTGTCATAATTATATTGTTGTTGATATTGATATCACTCGTTGTTTTGGGATTTATCTGGTTTCATAGAAATAATAGTGTTAATTTCAAAAAAGATACATTTAAATTCGAATACGGAGAAGTTGTGAATATCGAAGGAAAACAAGTGCTTGATACGAAAGACACCGAAATATTAGAATCTTTCAAGGCAGAGTATGCAAACTTGAAACTTGAGGAAGGAAAAAAGTATCCTAAAGTAGGAACGTATGATTTACAAATAAAGTATAATATCAATGGATCTGATAAAAAAGAGAATATCAAAATTATAGTCAAAGATAGCAAAGAACCAGAGTTCACAAAGTTCCCTGATAAAATAGAAGTGAAAAAAGGATCTGATCCAAATGAAATTGCTACCTATTTTGAAGCTAAAGATTTAAGTACTGTCAAAATCACTGTAAATATAGAAAAGCTTACTATCAACGAAGTTGGAGAATATGAAGTAGAAGTAACCGCGATGGATCAATATAAGAACAAAGTTGTAAAGAAAGCAAACATTACAGTAGTTGATGATCAAGAGGTTGTCCCTAAGGATGTAAATAATGAGAATGGTACTTCAGGTAGTGAATCAAAACCAACTGCATATACAGTAAGTGAACCACGTTATGTGAAAGGTGTTATGATTATAAATAAAAAGAATCCTGTGCCTTATAACTATATGCCTTATGAGAATGCTGAAGCAGGAGATAAGGCAAGAAGTTTAATAAAAGAAATGCAAAATTTAGGATATAATATCAACAGTAGTTATAGTGGTTTTAGAAGCTTTGATACGCAAGCAGGATTATATCAAAATTATGTAAATAATTATGGTAGTCAAGAAGCGGATACATTCTCAGCTCGACCAGGGTATTCTGAACATCAAACAGGGCTTGCATTTGACTTGCTCCATAAAGATGGGTCATTAGTAGAAAATAGCGCAGAAGTAAACTGGATTGCGACGAATGCGCATAAATATGGTTTCATAGTTCGTTACCAAGTAGGGAAAGAACATATAACAGGTTATCAAGCGGAACCTTGGCATATACGATATATAGGTTCTTTAGCAACAGATGTATACAATTCTGGATTAACATTAGAGGAATATTTGGGTGTGCAAGGTGGTAGTTATTGATATTTGCTTAGATTAGATTTAGGTGATGAGATATGGTATGCATAAAGGAGTAAAGAATAGGGCTGTTTGCGAGTATGTGAACAGTCTTTTCTTATCCATTCAAATGAGCTTTCAACAAAGGAAGATTTCTACTTGATAGGACAAAACCATATAAAAAAGAGTCAACAAGCTTACTGCTTATCAACTCTAGAAAATACCTACTTTAAATAGTTTTATTTTTTATGGATATAGCTTAAAAAGTTTTGGAGGATACTTTCTCCATTATCACGCGTGTATCCATATTCGCCTAAACGAATGCTTGGTTTGAAGGCGCCGTGATAATCAGAACCACAAGTCATCAAAACGTTGTGTTCTTTACAATAATTCTCATAAAATGCATTTTGTTCACTGTTATGATAATTGCTATAGGCTTCCATGCCATCAATACCTTGTTCAATCGCTATTTTTAACAAGTCTTCGCGATGATCAAAGTTTCTCCAAGGATGTGCAAGAACTGCAATTCCTCCAGCTTTGTGTATTTCTCTTACAGTTTCTTCTAATGTTGGATACTCTACATGTACATAACAAGGAGTTCCAGGGCAACATAAATCCCAATAGAAGTTTACAGATTGTGGGTCACTACGTTTACCACCTGTGCGATAAGGATCAAATTCTTTAATGTGATCATATCTAGGGTCCTCTAATATGGCTTGCACAATATTTGCCCAAGGGCGCTTATTTCCATATTTCTCAAAAATCTCTTCAAGTTTGAAATCCATGTGAAAATAGCTACATAATGCTTCTAAACGTTTTGGAAGCATACTATCTTTAATTCTTTTTAAACCACTTTTCAAATTTTCAAAATATGGTTGGTGGTAATCCATGTTATATCCAAGAACATGTACTTCTAACTCTCCAAACATGGTATCAAATTCAATCGCAGGAATTACCTGTATGTCATGTTGTTTCCCTATCTCCAACATTTCATCAATCCCCGCAGGCGTGTTGTGATCACTCAATGCGATTGTAGTAAGCCCAACCTCTTTTGCCATTAAAATCAATTCTTCTGGTGTCTTTTCCCCATCTGCACTGTAACAAGAGTGCATATGCAAATCAAATGTAGTCATTCTAATCCTCCTTTAAATGATTGTATTATATCATAAAAGGGGAACAAATTAGAATGTTTGTGGTTAGCTTTTTACTGGATTGTTCTCAAGTAAAAAGCGTTCAAAGAATGGTATTGGTAGTGGTTTACTGAAATAAAATCCCTGTAATATATGACAAGAATGTTGCGCAAAGAAATCTGCGATTTCTTTTGTTTCAATCCCTTCCGCTACAATTGTAAAGTCTAGTTCATTTAAAAGTTGTAGTAAATGTACTAGTATAATTTTCTTTTTCTCATCCCAAGCTCCCAAACAAAAAGAAGAGTCAAGTTTGATTGTATGAATGGGAAGATAAGTTAGTGTTAAAAAGGAGGAATATCCTGTTCCAAAATCATCTAGAGAACAAGCAAATCCATTGTCTTTTAATAGATTTAAGAAACGGTGTAAACGATGACTATCCTCAAAACAAATATCTTCACTAAGTTCAAACTCAATTAAGTGCTTATCAACTGAGTATTTTTGAAAAATGGTTTCGATTTCTTTTAAATAATAAAATCCATCTTCAAAGGAAGCTCTAGATATGTTGATACTGATTGGTATCAATTTTCTATGTTCCTGTTTCCATCGATCGAATAGTTTACATACTTCTTCAAAGACGAATAAATCGATTCTTCGTATAAATGCATTACGATCAATCAATGGCATAAAGTCTTTAAGTGGCACAAGGGTTCCCTGATGAATCCAACGTATCAATGCTTCTGCGCCAACGATTTCGTGCGATACTGCATGCACTTTTGGTTGGATATAAACTTCAAATTCATGGTGTTGTAGTGCTTTTTCTAGCTCACTTAGCATTTTGAATTGTTGTTTTGCTCGTTCGATCTCTTTTTGATCATAGAACTCAAAGGACGTGTTATATTTATGAATGTCTTTACTATTTTGCATCGCAAATTTGGCATGGTCATAGGCTTGGTAAAAGTCTACATGACGACGTAAAAAATAAATACCAATAGAGATTGCAATTGTATG
The DNA here is from genome assembly GCF_053848885.1 of Amedibacillus sp. YH-ame10. NCBI lineage: Bacteria > Bacillati > Bacillota > Erysipelotrichia > Erysipelotrichales > Erysipelotrichaceae > Amedibacillus > Amedibacillus sp. YH-ame10. The sequence goes on along the minus strand of NZ_JBSPFA010000015.1, from coordinate 16,333 downwards.
TTGAATCGTTCCAAATTGGTAAGTTTCTATTTCATGATCTAATTCATATATTAGCTGTATAATAGAATAAGGATCTTGTGAATTTAAGAGGATAACATAATGATCAGTATACAAACGATATAGATAAGATTTATCATTTAAAATACGTAAGCATATAGATTGGATACCAGTATATAAAGCAGCGTCACATTCCTTTCCATACAGGTAATGTAACATATGGATATTTTTTATTCGAAATACAAGTAAGGAATATTCATTTTTTGATAAGGCATCATACATCGTATATAAAGCAGTTTCATCTTGAATCTTGATTCCCATAGTTTCAACTCCTTCTTTTCAAGTATTGCCATTTCTTTTTATTTTATGTGGTAAATCAAAGAAAGTTTGTTTGTTTTCATTGCATTTGATAAATCTTTACCATATAATTGAGCAGTAAGAAGGGGTGATGATCATGAAGGGACTTGTACTATTTGATTATGATGGAACACTTGTTGATGAACGTGATGAGATTTATGTTCCTACACTCAAAACAAAGAAGGCAATAGAACTGTTACAGGATAAAGACTATGTATGTGTACTTGCGACTGGAAGAGCACAAAGTTATATTCCAAAGGGTGCTAGAGACCTTAGTTTGGATGGGTATATTACAAGCAATGGAGCATGTGTGCAAATACATGGGAAAGAACTTTATCATGATGTATTTGAACAAGAGGAATTAAGTGAACTATTACAAGATTTTGAAACATATGATATTAATTTTATTTTGGAAAATTCTCAGCATTGTTTTGTGAAGGATTTAAAAGATTCTAATTATATTCATTTTTTGGATAATTTTCATACACCAAAGGATAATTTTATCGCATATACAAACTATGAACAAGTACATAATAAAATTGAGAAAATAACATTGATATTTAAAGATGATGCACATTTACAAGCATATTGTCCGATTGCGAAGAAAAAGTATGTAGTTGGATTTCATCGCAATTGTAATACCTTTGATATTGCGAAGCCTCATGTAAACAAAGGTGCTGGAGTAAAGGCTTTGCTTGCTAAATGTAATATTCCTATGGAAGAGACATATGCATTTGGAGATGGAGATAATGATGTAGAGCTTCTTGCAAGCGTGACACATGGAATAGCAATGGGGTTGCATGATGAATTGTTAGATCCAGTAGCAAGTATGGTAACAGGGACTGTAAAAGAAGAAGGCATTTATGAAGCATTGAAAAAATTGGAGGTAATATAAATGGCACTAGTTAAATTAAAACCCGCATTTAAAGATTATTTATGGGGTGGAACAAAATTAAAAGAAGAATTTCATAAAGAGAGCGATTATAAAATTGTGGCAGAAAGCTGGGAGTTGTCTACACATAAAGATGGAGAAAGTATCATTGATAGTGGAGAACACAAGGGTTCTACTTTGAGTGAATATCTTCAAATATTGGGTACTCAAGCGCTTGGGACAATTGGAAATACATTCACAAATTTTCCTATGTTGATTAAGTTCATTGATGCGAAAGGAAATCTTTCTATCCAAGTACATCCAGATAATGAGTATGCATTACGTGTTGAAAAAGAATATGGGAAAACAGAAATGTGGTACATTTTAGAAGCAGAAGAAGGAGCTTCTTTGTATTATGGGACAAAAAATGAAATCTCAAAAGAAGAATTTCGTACGCGTATCGAAAATGATACCATCCTAGATGTATTGAAACAAGTTCCTGTACATAAAGGAGATGTATTCTTTATTGAAGCTGGAACGATCCATGCGATTGGTGAAGGTATTGTAATCTGTGAAATCCAACAAAATTCAAATTCTACTTATCGTGTATATGATTTTGGACGTGTTGGTGCAGATGGAAAACCAAGAGAATTGCATATTGAAAAAGCGATCGATGTGTCAAATTTAAAACCCTTAGCTTCTGACTTTAAACCATGTGGTGAAAAAGAAGTGAAGGATGGTTTTACAAGAGCAATGATGGCAACTTGCGAATATTTTACAACGTATATTTATGAGGTTGAAACACAAGCAAATGTAGTTGTGGATGAAAAAAGCTTTGCTTCAGTCGTAATTGTTGAAGGTGAAGGATTCATTAAACAAGGTGATGTGCAACTTTCAATGCGTAAAGGAGATACATTCTTCATTAGCGCTGGTAGTGGAGAAGTAATTGTTGAGGGAACTTGTCAGTTTATTTTATCAAGAGTATAAAAGAGGATGAAAATTCTCTTTTTTTGTGTCATAAACAGAGTTTTCATGCCCTCGTGATTGTTATATATCATAAAACTATCTATAATTAAAGAAGAGGTGAGGAGAATGGATCAAGATATTTGTAAGGCTTCTATTTTCATTGGTAATAAGGGGAAGGATATAAAAAAAGCGATGGTATTGAATGTCATTCTTACAATGATATTTACTTGTATTGTAAGTACAGGAGTATATGCCTTCTTACATCCTTCCATTCTGATGATTTGTGGAGTATCAATACTTGTGTTTTTATTTTCATTGATAGGATTTTCGAGCTTTCTTTCTATGAATATACGCTATTTTGAAATAACGGAGCATGAAGTTATAATAGCTGATTCTACTCAGTTTCGTATACAATACCAAATGTTACTTAATGTGCTTTTTAAAACGCATTATGAAGTAGAGACCGTACGGTTCTCGTTGTGTAATATAGACGCAGTCAAAATTTATGCAATTGAAGATACTAGATATACAAGATTTACAAATTACGATGGACACACAAGCAAAGGATATCGTGTATGGATAAAACTATATTTGTCCGATCACTCTAGCTTTATCCTTAAGGATTGGTTTTATTATAAACACCCTAATGTTATCCGTGCCTTCGAATATTTAGAGGAAAACGATATAAACATCATAGATCATCAACAGATCCTTGAAATCATTAAAAAAGATCTTTCATTAAATGACATATTGAATAAGAAGGTGTCTTTATGATTAAGATATATATAAAGGCAGAAAAAGAAATTTATTCTTTATTAAATATGCATATTATGAATATGGCAAAAAGAGAAAACATAAATTGTCTTTGCAAAGCATTCAGCTCACTCGATGTCATAGAAGAGAAGGGTCTAGTGATATATCAAGTTTGTGATGATGTAAGAGATTTACAATCTCTTGCCATTGAAATATGTAAAGAAAAGGGAGAACTTATTTTCATCACAAAGGACGAATTGGTTTCTCGAAAAGAGTTATTATATAAAGTGAAAAAAATATATTGTTATGATATAAAAAAAGAGTTCTCTAATCTACTGAATGAGATTAAGAAATCACTCATAATACGAAATAGTTGTATCAGATATACTTCAGGGTTTATGGATTTTGAAATCCATCCAGCACATATAGTGTATATAGAATCCTATCATCATGATTTATATATTCATACAGATTTAGTAAAATTAAGAATACGAGATTCTTTAAAAAAATATTGTATGGAGAATGAATTTGTACATTTGATACAAATACACAAATCATTTATTGTAAATTTATGCTGTGTCAAAGAAATAAGAACTCATACAATCCTGCTGAATAACGGAGAAGAACTGCCTATTGGAAAACGGTATGAGAATGCATTAAATACATGTTTAGCGAATTATATGAAATAGCAGATATCTTCTAGGATACCTGCTATTTTTGTCATTCTTTTACATTGACCTGTTTTAGGTTGAAAACAAGATCTTCTAAATCAATCATTAAGTTTTCAAAACTTTGATTTGTAGGTTTATTTGCGGTTTTATCTAAGCTCATATTTAGACTGTTTGCAATCTTCACCGCAGTTGAAAAATCTAGTTCTCGTTTATTGTTGAGGATTTTGTTAAGCGTGGAATAATCAATATCGATTTCGCTTGCTAATTCTTTTTGTGTCTTTCCAATACGTTTTAGTTTCTGACATGCTTTTGTTGTGAAGCTAATTGATATATCGTCCATTTCATCACTCCTAATGGCTAAATTGCATATTTATGATTTAATTATATGGGCAAGTGGAGGACGATGAAATGTTAATAGATAAAATAGATATTATATGATATAAAATGGATGATATAGAAATACGTCGGTATATAAAAAACCGCTGATATAGAGCGGTTTACATATGCATTGGTGCAGAAGAAGAGATTTGAACTCTCACGCGATTGCTCGCACTGCCGCCTGAAGACAGCGTGTCTGCCGTTCCACCACTTCTGCATGTTGAATGCTTGTATATAATACACCTTTTTTTTTGTTTCGTCTATACTTGCACTGGCAATTTAAGATAGATGAAAATGGGCGGATATTTATTTCGTTTGTGTTTGATAAAGGAGAGAAATGAAGTGTTCATGAAAGAAAAAAACGATGAATTTCATCGCTTTCTTAGTGCTATTTAAACATGAATATCATGCCTATTAAGTACAATGGTGCAGTCGATGAGATTTGAACTCACACGAGCATACGCTCACTACCCCCTCAAAGTAGCGTGTCTGCCATTCCACCACGACTGCATTTCGTATTGCGTTATTTATCATACTATATTTTTATGTATTTATCTATAGCTTTTTCGCAATTTTAAATCAAAAAAATTTGTGATTTTATTAAAATTCTTTAAAAATTCACCGTTCGCACATACTCTTCACACATTTATAGTGGATAATGTAGCACGTATAGAAAGGTTGAGACTATGAACAAAACAAAAAAAGCAAGTAAAATCAGCGCGATTAGTATTGTATTCTATGTAGTAGCAGTTGTCTTCTTATGCATTGCGGCATTTAATATTTGGCAAGCATATGATTATGTACAAACACAACAAGCTCAATATACATTAACATTAAGTTATATCTTTTATGTATATAGCACATATAGTGCACAATACTTCGCGTATGCATTTATCCTTTATGGAGTAGGTGTAGGTTTAAGTAAAATTAATGTATTACATTATGCATTCAGCGAAATTGTAGGGAATGCTATGGAAGAAGTTGAAGTATCTTCCACAGATGATGAAGTAATCGGTACTGAAGAAACTCCTTTAGAAGAGGTAAAATAAAAAGCGCGTTGCGCTTTTTATTTGTCTAATTCTTTTACAACTAATTCTGCTATTTGTACAGCGTTGGTAGCAGCGCCTTTACGCACTTGATCACCACAGCACCAGAAACTTAAAGCATTTTTATGACCACTCATATCTTTACGAATACGTCCTACAAATACTAAATCTTGATCTGTTGTATCCAATGGCATTGGGTACTTTTTATTTGCTGGATCATCCACAAGTTTAATACCTGGAGCATCTTTCAATAACTCTCTTGCTTTTTCAACATCGATTTCATTTTCAAATTCTACCATGATAGATTCTGAGTGAGAACGAATGATGGGTACACGAATACATGTACAGTTTACACATAATTCAGGATTGCTCATAATTTTGCGTCCTTCGTTTTGCATTTTCATTTCTTCACTAGAATATCCTTCATCGTCGAATCCACCAATTTGCGGAATTAAGTTATAAGCAATTTGGTATTGAAAGTTTTTAACTTCAACTTCTTTTCCATGTGCAATAGCACCTAATTGTTGTTCAAGTTCATGAATTCCACCAACACCAGCACCACTGACTGCTTGATACGTAGATACTACCATGCGTTTTGCATGTGCATATGCATGTAGCGGTTGTAATGCAACCAATGCAATAATTGTAGCACAGTTAGGGTTTGCGATGATTCCATGATGATCTTTTACAGCTTCAGGGTTTACTTCTGGGATAATCAAAGGGACATTGTTGTCTAATCGATAGGCAGAACTATTATCTACAACTACAGCACCTTTACTAGCTGCGATAGGCAAATACTTTTCTGCAATATCATTTTCTGCAGCACCTAATACGATGTCCATTCCATCAAAACTGTTCTCTGTTGTTTCTTCTACTGTGTATTCTTTTCCAGCAATATTTAATTTCTTACCAGCACTTCTTGCACTTGCAAGCAAATGTAATTCCTTGATAGGGAAATTACGTTCCATCAAGATTTTGATCATTTCCTGACCAACGGCACCAGTGGCACCTAATATAGCAACATTGTATGTTTTCATTCTTCTTCTCCTTGCTTTTTCCTATATGATAAAAGATGATTCGAATTTATACAACAAAATTTGTATAAATTGCTTCTACTGTTTTTTCGTAATCTTTATTTTCAACACCAACAATGATGTTCATTTCATCCGTTCCTTGGGCAATCATACGGATATTGATGTTGTTTTTACCTAAGACTGCGAATAATTTTCCACTAATACCAGGTTTGTACATCATTTGACGACCAACTGTCGCGATTAAAGATATATTATCGACGATTTTGATTTCATCTGCGTTACATGCTTTTTTCATATCACCCACCATATCATAGATGACGTCTTTTACATCTTCACTATTAACTACGAGGCTGAATGAATCAATACCGCTAGGGATATGTTCAATGCTTACACGATAGTTTTCGCATACTTCTAAAGCACGACGGATAATTCCAACTTCATCTGACATATGGTTCTTATAAATTGCGATCACCGTAAAGTTCTTTTTACCAGCAATACCAGTAATCATTTGTTCGCTAGGTTTATCATCTTTTTCAATGATGATGGTTCCACCTTCTTCAGGGTGATTGGTATTTAAAATATTGATTGGAATGTTCTTTTCTTTTACAGGGAAGATGGCTTCTTCATGTAACACACTAGCTCCCATATAAGATAATTCTCGAAGTTCACCATATGTGATCGTATCAATACGTTTTGGTTGATGAACGATACGTGGGTCAGCCATTAAAATACCAGAAACATCGGTCCAGTTTTCATACATATCTGCATCTAAGATATCGGCTAAGATAGAACCTGTAATATCACTACCACCACGTGACATTGTTTTTACAGTGCCATCTGGAAGTGCTCCATAAAATCCAGGCATAACGAAGCGATCGTGATCTTTCATATAATTGCTCATGCGATAACGTGTCGCATCGAAATCGATTTTTCCATCATAACGGAAGGTGATAATATCTTTAGAATCAATGAAAGGGAATCCAAGATATTCCGCCATAAGTTTTGCGGTAAGATATTCCCCTCTAGAAACTAGATAATCCGTAGACATAGATTTCGAAAGCTTTGCTTTTAAATCAGCTAAATCATCTTCGATTGGATACGTTAAGTTCAAATCCTTCTTAATAGAAAGAAAACGTTCTTCGATTAAATTGAATAATGGTGTATGATCCACACTATATTTTAGATGAGCTTCAATCAGGTATAATAAATCAGTTACTTTATTATCTGTTTTATGTTCTCTACCAGATGCACTTACAACCACAAAGCGTCTTCCAGGATCACTTTCAATAATCCCTTTTACTTTTGCGAATTGTACTGCATTAGCAACAGATGAACCACCAAATTTAGTTATCTTAATCATAATCTTCTTCTCCTCTATAAATACTAGCCATAAATGCATCCCCATCAATGGCCATGATATCTTTCATATATTGATGCATATGATACACTTCTACCCCTTTGACATGTAAATAAGTGTTTCCTTCAAAAACATGTTCCTCTGTATTGCATTCTTTTAATACAGCATAAGCAGAAGGTTTCAAACGAACGATATAATCACGTAAACATAAAGTTTTGTCATATTCCATTTCATTCGCGAATGTGAGTTCCCAATGACTTGTTTTTTCATTAATATCTATAATATCTTGTACAATGGCATTGGCAGTTGGCAGTTTTCCAGCTCCCTGTCCATAGAATTTTAAATCTCCAATGGTTGTTCCATGAAGAGTAATGATGTTGTAGTTGTCTTTTGTATTACTTTCAATTTCGGTTTTATCAAATAGAATCGGTTCTACAACACATCCATAATGATTTCCATTGCGTTTTGTTTTCGCAATCAAGCGTACATTATATCCCAAAGATTGGAAATAAGAAACGTCTTGTTTTGTGATGGTACGAATACCATATACAGGGAATGTATCAGGCACATGGAAATCGTATGCTAAAGAAGCAGAGATTCTAAGTTTGTTACAAATATCATAGCCGTCGATATCTGCACTTGGATCTGCTTCTGCATATCCTAATCCTTGTGCTTCTTTTAAGATTTCATCAAAGGATGCTCCATAACGTTCCATGTGATCCAAAATATAATTACTAGTACCATTGAAGATACCATGTATTCTTTCTACTTCATCAATACGCATAGCTTTGGCCAATCCCTCGATCCAAGGAATGCCTCCACCTGTAGTTGCTTCATAATAGATTTTAACATGATGAGCATTTGCACATTCCACAAAATCTCTTAGATATTTTGCGATTACGGCTTTGTTTGCTGTTACCACATTTTTTCCATGTTGTAAGGCTTCCATAATATAGGTATGTGCAGGTTCAATACCACCCATTGTTTCCACAACTGTTTCACAGCTGTCATCATTTAATATTACATTTATATCATCACACATACATGGATGTGTTTTTTCTTTTCCTTTACGTATTAGAATGTGAGACACATGTAATTTTTCTGTATATGGTGTTTTTGCTTGTTCAATAATCTCTACAACACCTGATCCCACCGTTCCAAATCCTAAGATTGCGATATTCATAAGTTTCCTCCTCTAAAACTTTTTGTGTCTTTTTATCAAAAACACTTGTTTTTATATTGCGAACATTGTATCATAGTAAAAAAAGAAATGCAAGACGAAAAAAAGGAGAAATTAAAATGAAGAAAATATATACTAGCACAAGGAATAAAATGATAGCACTTACACCAAAAGAAGCGGTATTAAAAGGGATTGCGGATGATGGAGGCTTATATGTGTTCGATGATTTGGATACTTTAAAACTTCCTTTAGAAGATATGATGCATATGGATTATAACGAAATGGCTGCGGTTGTTTTAAAGACGTTATTACCAGACTTTACAGATGAAGAGGTTGCCGTATGTGTACATGATGCGTATACAGGTAAATTCCGTAATGAGGACATTACACCTCTACACAGTACAAAAGATACACATATTCTAGAGCTCTTCCATGGACCTACTTGTGCCTTTAAGGATGTGGGGCTTAGAATGCTTCCTCAATTGATGTCAAAGTCATTGAAAGAAAAACAAGATGCGAAGGTTATGATTTTAACCGCAACAAGTGGAGATACTGGTAAGGCAGCCTTAGAAGGTTTTTGCGATGTGGATAACATTGGGATTACCGTGTTCTATCCAAATCATGGCGTAAGCAATATTCAACGTTTACAAATGGCAACACAAACAGGAAACAATACACGTGTATGTGCCATTGAAGGTAATTTTGATGATGCGCAATCCAATGTGAAGAAGATTTTCAACGATCAAGCATTGGCAGCACGTTTAAAGGAAGAAAACATTTCTTTATCTTCCGCTAATTCAATTAATATTGGACGTTTGATTCCACAGGTTGTTTACTATATCTTTGCATATAAGGAAATGGTAAGCAAAGGACACATCCAGTTTGGTGATAAACTTAACTTCTGTGTACCTACTGGAAACTATGGAAATGTACTAGCTGGATACTATGCAAAATGCATGGGGCTTCCTGTGAATAAATTCATAGTGGCATCCAACTCTAATAATGTACTATTCGATTTCCTTAAGGATGGTGTGTATGATCGTAATCGTCCTTTCTATAAAACTATTTCTCCTAGTATGGATATCCTGATTTCTAGTAATTTAGAACGTTTGTTATATTACAAGAGTGGAAAAGATGCAAACTATATTGCAGAATTGATGAAGGATCTTGAAACAAAGGGACGTTATCAAGTGCGTGAGGATATCTTTGAAAGTGTGAAAGCAGATTTCTATGGTGGATATTGCGATGATGAAGATTGCGCAAAAGCAATGAAAGAATTCTATGAAGAAAGTGGTTATGTAATGGATCCACATACTGCCAATGCGTACAAAGTAATGAAAGACTATGAACAAATCGATAACCAATGCAAGAGTGTCTTATTGTCTACAGCAAGTCCTTATAAATTTGCACCTGCTGTATTTGAAGCGATTTTTGGTAAAACAGATTTGGACGAATTTGCATGTATGGAAGAATTACAAAAGAGAACAGGTGCTGGAATACCAGAGCCACTTCGTTCTTTAAAAGAAAAAGCAATCTTACATGAAGATGTAATTGATAAAGATGAAATGAGTGCCTACAGTGAGGAAGTTGCCAAGGAGATGCTTGCATGATTAAGGTAAAAGTACCGGCAACAAGTGCGAATCTAGGAGTTGGTTATGACTGCTTAGGGATTGCCCTTGACGATTTTGCATATGTAACATTTGAATTGTTGGATGAAGGCGTGGTAATCACTGGGTGTGAGGAAGCCTATTGCAACGAGGATAATTTATTCTATCAAGCTTTTTTAGAAGGCTTGCGTTATATGAACAAAACGGTTCCAGGAATTCATATTCATATTGATTCCAATGTACCGTTTGCTAGAGGTATGGGAAGTTCTGCCACTTGTATCGTAGCAGGTATTGCTGGAGCGAATGCACTCTTTCAAAATCCAATGAACAAATATGAAATATTTGATATTGCGACGCGTATGGAAGGACATCCTGATAACATTGCACCCGCAATATTTGGTGGATTGTGTGTTTCCTTTATGGAAGGAGATACACCAAATATGATCAAATATGGTATTAAGAAAGATATGATTATGGTTACGATGATTCCTGATTATGAGGTGTCCACAAAGAAAGCACGTGAAGTGCTTCCCAATACGATGTCCTATCAAGATGCAGTCTATCAAATGGGACGATGTGCTGCTTTAGCAAAAGCATTGGAAATTGGAAATCCACTCATTATAAAAAAAGCTTGTGTTGATAAAATGCAAGAGCCTTATCGTAAAGCACTGATTCCTCAATACGCGCAAGTAAAAGAGCTATGTGAAGAAGCAGGGGCAATTACGATGTTTATTAGTGGAAGTGGTTCTACCATGATTGCCTTAAGCAATGAAGAAGAAATTGCGAACCAAATCAAAACAACGATTGAGAACATGTTTCCAACATGGTCCGTTCGTTTACTCCATGCTACCTATGATGGGGTACAAAGTGAGGTGCAGTAAATGGAAAAGTATTATATCGTAGATAGTACCATCTTGCCAGATGTGCTTGATAAAGTCATCGAAGCACGTTCTCTATTACAAAATGGAGAAGTGAAGCAGGTGAGTGAAGCGGTAAAAAAAGTTGGTATTTCAAGAGGAACATACTATAAATATAAAGACTATGTGTTCTTGCCAGCACAAGGGATGAGCGCTCGTAAAGCCGTCATTTCCTTAATGTTACATCATGACAAAGGAATTTTGTCAGAAGTATTAAATGCGATGTCCAAGGTAAATGCGAATATTTTGACAATCAATCAAAACATTCCTATTCATGAATGGGCTTCTGTTGTGATTTCCTTTGACTTATGTGAAATGAGTGTTTCCATCGATGAATTGATGAATGCACTTCAACAATGTAGAGGAGTTAGTAACTTACGTTTAGTTGCGGTTGAATAACCAATCTTTGGATTGGTTATTTTTTTTAAATTCAGGGTAAATTTTATTTTCTTTTCACAAGAACTATGGTACGATATTTAAAGGCGCGATATAGAAAGTTGGAGATTTTATGAAACAGGAAATATTTGACAGGCTGAATGGGGTGACGGCTTACGTTTCTGTCATAGCACTTATCATAATCTTGCTCATAACAAGTATTGATATGAACTGCTTCAATAGAGACTTCTTTAAATCAGAATATGAAACATTAGAAACGGCGAAGGAATTAGGTATGAGCGAAGCTGACCTAAACAAAGCCACGAACACACTTTTAGATTATCTTCGAGATGAACGTGAGGACATTTCTGCAGAGATTACTTTAAAAGGAAGTAAGGTACAAGCATTCAATAGTAAGGAAGCTGCACATATGGTGGATGTAAAGGGACTATATCAATTTGCGATGGTTCTACGAAACGTATGTTTGATTGTTTTCTGTGCTTCTTTTATCTATCTTTTGATACGATTGAAGAAAGGTGCATTTACTTTATTAAGTATTGACTATATGAAAACGGCCACGTTATTTGCGGTTGTGTTTGCGATGATTGCGATGTGGGCATATGTGGATTTTGATGCATTTTGGACACTGTTTCATCGTTTGGTGTTCCGCAATGAGTTATGGCTGTTGGATCCTAGTACAGATTTGATGATTAATTTATTTCCATCACAATTCTTTTCTAGTTTAGTATTTCGTATAGTAGGAATGTTTGCGGGATCCTTTATTTTAATCTTTGCGGGAAGTTATTTATTTCTTCGTATACGTTTGAATCGTATGCATGAGGAACTACAAAATGAACTATAAAGATATTCTTCTTGCGAGTAATTCACCTAGAAGAAAAGAACTTATGGAAGATAGCGAAATACCCTTTAAAATATGTACAGCACAGAGCGAGGAAATCTTTCGTGTTGATATAGAAAAAGAACAAGCAATTGAACAAATTGCGTTTGAGAAAGCGAATGCTGTTTTTGAACAATATCCAGATGCGATTGTAATTGGTGCGGATACTATGGTTTGTTACAAAGAACAAATGCTTGGAAAACCAAAAAATCGTGAAGATGCTTATCGAATGCTAGCGTTGTTAAGCGGAAAGACACATGAAGTTATTACAGGTGTTGCGATTTTGAATTCTAATGGTAATGTGCTGTTTCATGAAAAAACCTTTGTGACTTTTTATGAACTAGAGCATGAAATGATGGAATGGTACCTAGATACACAAGAACCATTTGATAAAGCCGGAGCCTATGGAATTCAATCAAAAGGGAAACTGCTGGTAAAAGAAATCCATGGGGATTATTACAATGTGATGGGGTTGCCAATCGCAAGAGTTGTAAGAGAAATAAAAAAACTTCAGAAATAATCAATTTATAGTTGAAAAAGCAGGTAGAGCTTATTATAATATAATAGCTCAAGCGCCGACATAGTATAATGGTAATACAGAGCAATGGTAATGCTCAGCTCGCAGTTCAATTCTGCGTGTCGGCACCAGTGTGAAAAGGACGGATATTCTTAGGAATGTCCGTTTTATTCTTTTTAGACAAGTTACAAAAGTTAATGTGTTCCACTCATTTTTGTGATAAAATAAAAAAGACAGAAAAGAGGTGCCTATATGAAGAAGATAATATGTATAATGCTTTGTGTTTTTATGATGAGTGCATGTAGTATAGGACATCAGGCAGGAGATCCTATTGAACTTACTCCTCAAGAAGTCAATAATAAACTACAAGATGAAAAACAAAATACATTTATGTTATACCTAACAACTGATAATTGTTATGCATGTGAGGAGTATGTAAAGGTAATACAAGAAGTAGAAGATGAATCTCATTTTGATATATATTATGTAAATGTACCTTTGGAAGATGTGGATAATAATGAGAAATCTGCACTTGCGGAATTAGGAATTACAATTGGAAGCTATACCCAGTTACCTATGACCTTTTACTTTTATCAGGGAAGCCTGTTGCCTGAAAATAGAAAAGAAGGATTCATAGAGAAGAAGGATTTAAAAAAATGGTTGAAAGAACTTCACCTGATAAAATAAAAGATACACGTATGGATTCCGTAAATACAAAAGAAGATGTATGTGAAATATTGGAATCTATGGGAATTCAAAAAGGTATGGTGGTTTTACTACAGGCAAATATTCAAAAATTAGGATACTTAGTAGGTGGAGAACAAATGCTTATCGAAGCACTTATGGAAACGGTAGGCTATGATGGAACTATTGTAGTGCCTTCTTTTACTCCACAAATGAGTGATCCCGCTTGTCATAAGAGAAATGTGGATCGTGAAAGCTGGGAAAAGATAAGAGAGCATATGTTGCCATTTGATCGAAAACTTAGTGTATCCAAGTATGGTGATCCCTTTGTTCAACAATTCTTAAGAAACGAAGGTGTTGTGCGTTCTTATCATCCACTATATAGTTTTGCGGCATGGGGCAAATATGCCAAGTTAATTTGTGATAAACATCCCTTGCATTTTGGATTAAATCAAGATTCACCATTGGGTAAGATTGTGGAATTCAATGGATATGTACTATTGTTGGGGTGTAGTTATAAGGAAAGTGTTATGTTTCAGTTAGCACGTTATCATGGAGAACAATTACCAATTAAGATAGTAAGTGCACCAATTGAGATAAATAAAAAGCGTATCTGGAAGGATATGCTTGATTTGGAATATAATCAGAAAGATTTTGATGATATAGGAGAGGCTATGGAAGATCGCTACATTGTGAAGACTACCTATCTTGGTGGAGGATTATGTCGATTCTTTTCCGCTCGAGAAGCGCAAACCCTAGCAACCGCCTATTTTCATATTCATAAAGATTGAATTAGTAACTGTGCAAGTTTGGATAATGATTGAGCATCGATTTCATCAAAACGCGCCAATTCAAAAGAATCAATATCAAGAACACCTAACAAGGTGTTTTCTTTTACAATCGGGATTACAATTTCAGATCGACTTGCGCTATCACATGCAATATGACCTGGGAATTTGTGGACATCCTCTACACAAAGAATTTCTTTTTTACATGCACTTGTGCCACAGACACCTTTTCCCATTGGAATATGCATACAAGCAACCTTACCTTGGAAAGGACCTAGTACCAATTCATCATTCTTAAATAGATAAAATCCGACCCAGTTAATCTTAGGTAATGCATGATATAAAAGAGCAGACATATTTGCCATGTTCGCTATTTGATCATGTTCCTCATATAATAGAGCCTCTAGTTGTGCATATAGTTCTTTGTATAATACTTCTTTTTCACTCATTATGTTCACATCCTTTCTTTAAGTATATAAAAACCCTATAAGATTTGCACGTATTTTTTGTGCTACTTATAGGGAATGTTTATTTTGTAGGTGAAACTAAAGATGGGTTATGCTAAATCTGCTTCACTGTTACTAGCTTTAGTATATGCTTTAGAAATATTTTTAGCACTATCTGCAGTCATTTTGTACCAGCTTTGTCCACACATCATTTCAAACACATCACGTTGTAATTGAGATACTGTTTGATACAATTTTTCCGCTTCCTTATATAGGGCAGCATTACTTGCTTCTTGTGAGAAGGTATTCATCTCTGCTTTCATGTGTTTTAAAGTAACTAATAAATTGGTTGAAATATCTTTTTCAGAATAGCTTTGAGAACCAGTTGACATTATTTTGCCTCCTTTTCTAAAATCTTAACCATGGTTTTGTATTGCTCTTTTAATTTCTTGTTTACATTTTTGAAGCAGGTTTTTACTTCTTCTGTTTGTAACATGTTCATGTCATTTGCAATGCGTTTGTTTAAAACTAGGGTCTGATCTAATAAATCAGATAAATATAAGACGTCTTTAGGTGTCAGCATAGTTTGTTGTTGTATAGTCATAGGGAAAGACTATACTCTCCTTTCGTTTATAGTATGGAAATAAAAATCCTAGGTATTCCTATGATTTCATAAAAATATTTGCTATAATATTGACTCGTGAGGAG
Source organism: Amedibacillus sp. YH-ame10 (assembly GCF_053848885.1). Lineage (NCBI taxonomy): Bacteria > Bacillati > Bacillota > Erysipelotrichia > Erysipelotrichales > Erysipelotrichaceae > Amedibacillus > Amedibacillus sp. YH-ame10. The sequence goes on along the minus strand of NZ_JBSPFA010000015.1, from coordinate 783 downwards.
GTAGAACATGGAATTGAAAGAAAGAGATCATGTATACATACAGAGTTACAAACATGATGGAAGTCTTCATCGCACTTGGGCAACTGGTTATGTCATTGAAGTTAATGAGAAGAGAATCGTTGCGGTAACAAACAAAACACTCGTGAGTGAATCTGATGGGCGTAAGTGGATTACTAGAGAACCTGCGATTTGTTTCTTCTATCCTGACAAGTGGTATAACATTATTTGTATGATACGAAAAACAGGAATTCATTATTATTGTAATTTGGCATCTCCTTCAATATACGATGGGGAAGCTATTAAGAATATCGATTATGATTTGGATGTGAAGGTTTCACCTGTTGGTAAAACCATACTACTAGATGAAGATGAATATGATGCACATGCGAAAGAGATGGGATACAGCGAAGATTTAAAAAAAGCAATACGTTGTGGACTAGATCGTTTAATGGTGGATATACGTTTACAGAATTCTCCCTTCGAGCATCGTGAAATTTCTAAATTGTATGATAAATATCTGCAATATATAGAAGAAGATAAACGAGGATTTTAAGGAAGAATAGAGCTTTGAAAAAGTTTTAAAAAAAAGTGAGAATATTTGTTGACACAGTTTGGGATGTATAGTATTATATACAGGCACTCAACGAGAGTGAAAACAAATCGGTCTTTGAAAACTGAACAGGAAATACGTTGATTTCAATGAGATATGAACATAATCATATTCCAGATAAACAAACAAAAAAACAAGACGTTGGCAAAACGTCTGAGCTAAATCAAATGGAG